>WAOS01000021.1 GCA_015521185.1 Desulfurococcales archaeon
CAGAACATTCAGAGCCAAGTCAACCTCCAGCAGATTATATTCGCTAGCAACGCGGGCACACTAATGGAGCTCGGAATCGGTCCGATAGTGACTGCCGGACTGATACTGCAGGTTCTCGCGGGAGCGAAAATAATTGACATAAACCTCAGTGATCCCGAGTCTAGGAGAATATTCACGGCAGCGCAGAAGACGCTCGCAATCCTCTTCGGCGTGTTCGAAGCAACAATGTATGTTATAGGTAACAAGTACTGGGCGGGCACCGGAGTACAGCCAAGCCTCGCAATAAAGCTCATAGTAATCCTGCAGCTAAGCATAGCCAGCTTCATCGTCATACTAATGGACGAGATGCTCCAGAAAGGCTGGGGGCTCGGAAGCGCTATAAGCCTCTTCATTCTAGCCGGAGTCGCATACCAGGTGATGTGGAGCTTCCTCGGCTTCGTCCCAAGAATAGCTGAGACCTACGGCTTCATACCGGCTCTCATAAAAGAGAAGAGCCTACTCATAATAGCAAGGCCGGGAGGCTACCCCGACCTAACAGGCCTGTTCGCGACACTCGCGATAATCCTCTTCCTAATCTACGTGCAGGCGATGAGAGTCGAGATCCCTGTCACGAGCCCCAGGATGAGGGGGATAAGGAGCAAGGTCCCACTCCAGTTCATGTATGTCACTAACATACCCATACTGCTAGTAGGAATAGCAGTCGCTGACCTCCAGCTCTTCCAGGGAATAATTGGAAATCTCGCAGGGGTTGAGAGCAAAGCGTACCAGTACTATAGCGACCTAGTCTACTACATATCTCCGCCCAGAGGAATACTGATGGCCCTAGAAGACCCTCTCAGGACTCTCACGTTCGCCATATCATGGACGATTCTCGCAATACTCTTCGGGTACATCTGGGTCGAACTAGCAGGGCTTAACCCGAGGGACCAGGCGGAGAGACTTATTGAGAGCGGGATGGAGATTCCCGGGATGAGGAGAAACCCCAAGGTCCTAGAGAGCATACTCTCCAAGTACATATACCCGCTCACGCTACTAAGCAGCATAATAGTCGCAATAATATCAATTGTCGCCGACATATTCGGAGCGTATGGAACAGGCACTGGTATACTACTGGCTGTTGGCATAATAAACCAGTACTACATGATGATTACATACGAGCGGGCGCTCGAGACATTCCCCCTGCTGCGAAAGCTACTTGGAGAGGGGTGAGGCCAGTGAGGAATCCGTTCCGAGTCGTCGTGGTAACCGGTGTTCCAGGAGTTGGAAAGAGCACTGTAGTTTCCCTCCTCGCCCAGCTAGCTCGCGAGCGAGGAATGAAGGTGACAATCGTAAACTTCGGCTCCTATATGCTCAACTACGCCCTGCGCGAGGGAATAGTGGCTAGCAGGGACGAGATGCGCCACTTACCCTTAAGGAAGCAACTAGAGCTTCAGAGGCTCGCGGCCCAGAGCATAATAGCGGACGCGAGGAAAGAGCTGGGAGAAGACGGCTACCTAATAATAGATACACACGCTCTCGTGAAAACGGCCTCCGGCTACTGGCCAGGCCTCCCCCGACACGTGATCGACGAGCTAAAGCCAGACATGATAGCAATTATTGAGGCGCCGCCCGGAATCGTTGCCGAGAGACAGGCCAGAGATAAGACTAGGTATAGGGCTGATATTGGAGGCGTTGAGGGCGTAAGGCGTCTAATGGAGTACGCGAGGGCCGCTAGCTTCGCAAGCGCAGTATTCTACGCGAGCACAGTCGCCATCGTTGAGAACCCCGAGGGCAAGCCTGAGGAGGCCGCTAACAAGCTGCTCGAGTACATGTCGAAGCTCTAGGAGGCCCTTCAAGCATGGAACTAGGCCTCGCTCTGCTACCACTCGTAACAGTTATACTTCCTTTCCTTTTTGTCTACTCCTCCGCAGCAATATACAGGAGCGTTTACCCTGAGAACCGCATACGTGAGGCAATCAATATCGTCGCAGACTACAGGAGGCTGAAGGCTGAGGCGGAGAAGAGCAAAAGGAAGAGGAAGAAGCTCCTCGCAGTAGAGCCAACGTACAGGAGCGCTAGGAGCACGCTTCTTAGGGCCACTCTCCTCAAGACACTGCTCCTCATGATAAGCTACGTTGCAGGTAGCCTCATGCTCATGAGCCTCATCCCAGGCCTCGCATCCCCGTACTACATTCCTGGAATCGTTATAACTGAGGGCAGCACATGCGTAATAGCATCCATAATCGTATACTTTCTAGCGTACCTCCTATTCTACGCTGCCTACCGGGATAACTTCTTATAGCCTCCCAGCATAGTGTGCTCTGCGAGGGCGCTGAGGAGAGGGTGAACAACAGTGGTCAGGCCAGCTCTCCGGAGCAGGAGCAGGAGGAGGGTCAAGGTAAGGACTCCTGGAGGCCGCCAGGTGACTCACTACGAGAAGAGGAAGCCGGGCCCGGCTAGGTGCGCTAGGTGCGGCAGGCCCCTCGCAGGCGTGCCCCGCCTAAGGCCGAACAGGCTCAGGAGGATGAGTAAGACCGCGAAGAGGCCCGAGCGTCCATACGGTGGGGTGCTTTGCCCGTCTTGCCTCGCAGAGCTACTGAGAGAGAGCATAATCGGGGACCAGTAGTTGTAGTTTCGGGCGCTCCGGGCTCCGGCAAAACAACCTACGCTAAGAGGCTGAGCTCTGACCTGGGCCTCCGATATTTTACTAGCGGCCAGATATTCAGGGAGCTTGCCCGGAGACTAGGTGTCACCCTGGAGGAGCTGAGCCGGAAGGCTGAGAATGACCCTAGCATAGACCTAGCGATAGATAAGGAGGTCGTGAGAATAGCTCTGGAGGGAGGCGTCGTAATAGATAGCCACCTAGCCGGGTGGACCCTGACGGGCGTCGCAGACGTTCTAGTCCTCGTCAAAGCCCATCCAGCGGTTCGGGTCGCACGGATAAGCAACCGCGAGAAAAAGAGCATAGGATCCGTTATGAGGGAGACCTTCGGGAGAGAGTCGAGCCAATGGTCCCGATTCGCATCCTACTACGGCTACGATATCCTAGACACTTCTGGCTTCGACCTGGTAGTGGATACGAGCATTCTAGGGCCGGACGATGTCTACGCTATCATAAAGCAGTTCGTAGTTGCCAAGCTCTCTAGGCTGGGCCTCCTAGGCCCGAGAGACCTCTAACCTTTTAATTCGGAGACCGCTCACCCGGTGGTTGGTCTCGGAGGGTTAGAGGAGAGATGCCGGCGATAGAGGTTGGCAGGATCTGCGTCAAGGTGTACGGTCGCGAGGCTGGGAGGAAGTGCGTTATCGTCGATATAATCGATGACAACTTCGTCCTCATAACCGGCCCGAAGCAGCTGACAGGTGTGAGGAGGAGAAGGGCTAACATAGACCACATAGAGATCCTAGAGAAGAAGATTGACATACCTAAGGGCGCGAGCGACGAGCAAGTACTCGAGGCTATAGCCTCCGCCGGCCTAACGGATTTCATGAGGGAGCGGGTCAAGCCCGCCCCAATCATATAGGGAGCCCGGGAGCAACCCCCTTAAGTTAATAGTCCTCTCCTCACACGTCCACTTCTTCAACGGCATACTGCAAGAGGTGTAGAGGCAAGCATGAGCGAGCCGACAGAGGCCGGGAGAAAGTTCCTAGATGAGGTAAACGAGTTCTGCGGCTACAAGGCTAGATGGCTGGTCAAGTATGATGAGCCGACCGATCCTAGATACGGCTGGGTCCCCTGGGAGAGGCCAACGGACAAGTATATTGAATACGGCGTCATAAACCTCGACAAGCCGCCCGGACCGACAAGCCACGAAGTCGTAGCTTGGATTAAAAGGATGTTCGGGCTGAAAAGGGCCGGCCACGGGGGGACCCTAGAGCCCGCGCGCCCATAAGCGGGGCGGGGGCGGGGAGACCCCAAGGTCACAGGCGTGCTACCCGTGGCTCTGGCCCGCATGACGCGCGTCGTGGGGAGCGTAATTCACTCTAGCAAGGAATACGTGTGCGTGATGCAGCTCCACGCGCCTGTCGACGAGGACAGGCTCAGAAGCGTAATCGAAGAGTTCGTGGGCGAGATATACCAGAAACCCCCCGTCCGCAGCAGTGTGAAGAGAGCCCTGCGAACTAAGAGGATAAACAGGATAGAGCTCCTCGAGTATACCGGCAAATACGCCCTCCTCCACGTGGACTGTGAAGCAGGGACGTACATGAGGAAGCTATGCTGGGACATAGGCCTAGTCCTAGGCGTTGGTGCTCACATGAGGGAGCTTAGAAGGACGAGGACAGGCCCTTTCCACGAGGATAAGAACCTTGTCAGAATGCAGGACGTCGCATTCGCCCTGATAAGACTTAGGGACGAGGGGAAAGATGACCTGCTCCGCCGGACCGTTCTCCCGGGAGAGTTCAGCGTGTGCCACATACCCAAGGTAGTGCTCAGGGATAGCGCGGTGGAGAGTGTTGTGCACGGGGCAGTCCTAAACATGCCCGGCATAGCAATGGTCCAAGACACGGTTAAGAAGGGGGAGACAGTTGCGATGCTGACCCTCAAGGGAGAACTAGTCGGCCTGGGGGTCGCGGAGGCGAGTGCTGAGGAGATGCTAGAAGTCTCTAAGGGCCCGGCGGTCCGGCCTAAGAGGATTATAATGGAGCCAGGCCTATACCCGAGGATGTGGAAGAAGAAGTCTAGCGAGTCTCCGGGGCGAAGCGGCCAGACAAGCTAGGACAGCCTAGACTGGCGCCGGGGGCGGGATTCGAACCCGCGCCCCCCGTGAGGGGGAACGGGTCTCAAGCCCGTCCCCTTGGTCCGCTCGGGCACCCCGGCACCCAATCGCTACTAGAATTTAATATCCCGGGGGTCAAAAAAGCGAGGTGACTACTTGACCACTACTAGGACGTCGCGATCAGTCCTCTCCAGAACTTTTCTGGTAACGCTTCCCACGAAAAGCCTCTCTATCCCGCTTAGCCCTCTCCTGCCAACGACTATGAGGTCAACGTCGAAATCCTTTGCTATATCGACTATGGACTCAGCAGGATCACCTATGACTACGTGAGTCTCCACCTCAACCCCTTTTTCCTTCCTAAGACGCTCAGCAAGCTTCTCGAGAGCACTCTTAGCGGCATCAACCAGAGGCTTGGGATCAATTATCTCGGGAGTCATAAGCTCCCCGAGAAACACGGTGGGCGGAGGCACCACGCTCAAGAGTATAATCCTGGCTCCGTGGTGAGAAGCTAAATCCGCGGCTCTCTCAGCAGCTCTAAGGCTAGCCTCGCTACCGTCAACACCCACGAGTATAGACCTGTACATGCTGAACCCCGTCCCTAGTACGTGGCGCGCGGGGAATAATAGTGTCACACGCCCACCACTAAGAGAGGCCCGATGAGGAGCGCCACGACACTCAGCTAACCCCGGGAGTGGGGGGTGGCGAAGGCCTGTGTTTCCGAGGGCCCAAAATGCGGCAATTGACAGCTTAAGAGGCGGCAATACCGCTAATTCGCTGTAGGGGATGATGTGATCGAGGTAAGCCGAGTACCGCGGCGCGGCCGCGGAGTGAGGACGTTATCCCCGGCTGACCCCCGCGACATCCTCGGAGGGTGCCCCTGCGATGAGTAGGTGCAAAACGACCGCCACGATAATAGTCTACGTTCCAACAGGAATTCCGCTCCCCTGGGCCGTGAGGATGGTGAGCGAGGTAGGGGGGAGAGTTAGAAGCGTTAACGAGGATCTCAGAAGAGTCGTAGCAAGCGCCGGGCTCAAAGAGTCTTCGAAGATTATAGGAGCACTAGTAGAGCGCGGAGTACCGCTGGGGAACATCAGCGTTGAAGCGACAGCGGTCTGCAGGGTAGACTCCTGGCGGCCTCCCCCCGGGCTCAGGCCTTTGAAGGGCGCGAGCCGCCCCGTCTATATTGGCATCTGCGGGGAACGCCTGGTAATGGTCGAGCCAAAGAAGGGCATAGTTCTCATTAAGATTGGTAGGCCCACAAGGCTTAAGATGCCTCCACCCACCCTCGGACCCGGCGACTTCGTGCTTAACGACCTTCCGAAGCCGGAGGCAGTCGGCGAAGTTGTGTCGTGCGTGCTGAGCGGGGGAGGTGAGAAGAGATAGACTTGGCCGGATCGCCAGCGGATTTCATGATCAGGGCTCTCATCGCAATGCTGGGAGGCATGCTCATAGGCCTCGAGAGGGAGAGGGCACAGCTCTCCAGTAAGTCGAAGATAGGAGGGAGCATGCCTGGGATGAGGAGCTTCGGCCTCCTCAGCGTGTACGGCGCGCTAACCCTGTACATGGCGACCGAAGGCTTCGGAGCGCCAATAATGATCGCAGCCTTCTCGGCGCTCATAGGACTAGTGCTCCTATACGCGTATTCCCGTCTGATCCGCATGGGCGTGCAGGGCATCACCACCTACATTGTTATGCTCATAGCTTTCCTAAGCGGCGGGCTCGCGGGGAGTGGCATGATCCTGGAGAGCGCGGGAATCAGTGTTCTCACAACTCTAATCCTAGCTTTGAAGAGGCCCGCCGAGAAGGCTGCGACAGCCATCAGCTATGAGGAGCTCATAGCAATAATCGAGGTCGCATCCCTCGCACTAATCATAGGCCCGATTGTTAAAGCGTATAGCGAGAGCGTCGACATAACGATAATATTCAAATCATACCTGTTCTTCATAATAATATTAATGCTCAGCCTAACCACGTACATGGCAGCGAGGATATGGGGGGCGAGAGGAATACTGTATAGCGCGGTCCTAGGCGCGCTCGTGAACAGCGAGGCAACACTGACGAGCATACTAGAGAAAGCTGGAGGCGCTAGCTCCCGCCTAATGGAGGTCCTGGCTCCACTAGTAATAATTGTGGCCCAGCTTAAACTCGTTGTCCTGGCAATAGTCGGAGTAATAATATTCTCAGGGGCTCTAGCCCCAGACATACTAGTGATACTCCTACTAACAAGCGTGTATCTCCTGGCCGGGACCTACCTACTCCACGCCCGAGCCTCCAAGCTCCTAGGGAGCGAGAGCATGCTAGAGATGAGGGTTGAAGTGTCGAGCCCGGTCTCGTGGGGCACAGCAGTTAAGGGGGCCTTCGCTTATACCGTTATCACGGCAGCCTTCCTGCTAATCTCGAAGGTCAACATCCCTCTAGCGTCGATGGCGCCAGTGCTCTTCTCCTTCCTGGGCGGCCTGATAAGTGCGACCGCCGTCATACTGAGCCTCGGCACCACTATAGGATCGATGCCGACATGCGTAGTCGGCACAAGCATACTCGCCGTGCTGACCAGTGTTAGCCTCAACAAGATACTGTACGCCAACGCCGCTAGGGCGGAGCGCGAGCTGAAGAGAATAGTGTATAAGTGGAGCATTCTGCTGAGCATAGCCCCGCTCCTATTGACCTTCCCGCTCCTAGCCTCGTGCTAGGGTAGTGTTACAGCATTTATTACGAGGGGCCTCCCGACTAGCTTAAGACTGGTGTGAGAAATGGTACTGGCGCTGATCCTCGCGGGAGGGTACGGTAAGAGGCTCCGCCCGCTAACCCTAGAGGTCCCCAAGCCGCTCGTCCGCGTCGCCGGGAAGCCCCTCCTCTTCTACCAGCTGGAATGGCTCAAGTACTACGGCGTTACCGAGGTAGTGATACTGGCGGGTTACCTCAAGGAGAAAATAATAGAAGCGGTGGGGAGCGGGCAGAAGTTCGGCCTCAGCGTCTCCTACGTTGTCGAGGACGAACCCATGGGGACCGGAGGAGCCCTCTACAACGCGAGGCACATACTGCAGAAGACGGATGTTGCGATCGTGATAAACGGTGACATACTCACCGACATAGACCCGCACAAGCTGATAGAGAAGCTCGAGAACGACGAGAGCCTCGTCGCGACCATCGCATCCGTGCCACTCAGGAGCCCCTACGGCATACTGGACATAGAGGAGAAGACGGGCCTCATTCTAGGATTCAGGGAGAAGCCAATCCTAAGCGAGTACTGGATCAACGCCGGAGTCTACGCGGTCCGCCCCAGGATAATAGACTACCTCCCCGAGAGGGGAGACATAGAGAAGACCACGTTCCCGCAGCTAGCAGAGAACCGGATGCTCGCCACGCACAAGTACAACACGCCCCCGTACTACTGGAGGAGCATTGACACACACAAGGACCTCGAGGAGGCCGCTAAAGAACTGGAGGCTAGGGGAGGCCTCCTCCTCTAAGGAAAGACATCTCCCCCTACTCTCCGTACTCGCCCATTTGTTCTAGGACGAACTCGTAGTACTCCTCCTTGGCCTGCTCCAGCATCTCCTTATCAATGCCGAGCTTCTCGGCCTCACTCACAACCTTAGTAGTCACAACCTTCTCCTTGGTCTTCTTAGTGACCTTGTACTTCTCTAGAACGTCGGGCGGAGCAGGCATCTCGTAGCCACACTTGACGCACTTGAGAACTATCTTGTCGCCCTTCTTCACGGGGACCATGGGACCCCCACACTTAGGACAGAACTTCAACCCGGTCGCACCTCTCGCTCCACGCCTTTGACGGTGCTATTCCCGGCATCCAGGGGTAAAAAGAGATAATGCTACCAGAGGAGCCCTAGGAAATGGTTCTTGCGGCCCCTGTACTCGCCCCGTATATTCAGCTTGTAGCCGCATCTGGGGCACCTGTTGTCCTTGGTCAGCTTGTAATCGACTATCCACACTCCCCTTCTCGTAATCACCTGCAGCCCACACTTTGGACAGTAGGTGTTTTCTAGGGGGTGCCCCGGCACGTTTCCGATGTACACGTGAACCAGGCCCTCATCCTTGGCAATGTTCGCCAGGCGCTCTAGAGTCTCGACGGGAGTTGGAGGTAGGTGCCTCATCTTGTAGTGGGGGTAGAATCTTAGGAGGTGGAAGGGGGTCTCGGGCCCGAGGTTCTCCACTATCCAGCGGGAGAGCCTCCTGATATCCTCCTCCTTATCCCCGACCTTGGGCACGACTAGATTAGTAATCTCTATCCACATCCCATGATCGCGCATCGCCAGTATAGTGTTGAATATCTTGTCCGGGTCGAGAACTCCGATGTACCTCTTGTAGAACTCCCTATTCCCGCCCCCCTTGAAGTCTACGGTTGCCGCGTCTATGTATGGGGCCATGAGCTCTACAGCCTCCGGGGTCGCGTATCCATTAGTAACCATGACGTTGATGAGGCCGTGCTTCTTGGCCAGCCGAGCCACGTCTAGTATGTACTCTAGGAATATGGTTGGCTCGTTGTACGTATATGCTATACCGTCCGCGCCAGTCTCCAGAGCCGCATTCACGACCTCCTCCGGCGGGACATACCTACCGTAGAGGCCCTTCTCAAGACGGCTCTGGCTGATCTCCCAGTTCTGGCAGAACTTGCAGAAGAAGTTGCATCCAACGGTCGATATGCTTAGGACCGCGCTCCCCGGGTAGAAGTGGAAGAGCGGTTTCTTCTCTATGGGGTCTATATTCATCGCTGTGAGGAGGCCGTAGACGAGCGTGTACAGCTTACCGTTGATGTTCTTCCTTACGCCGCAGGCCCCATATCTGCCGGGCGCTATGAGGCATCTCCTCTCGCATAGGTTGCACCGCACCCAGCCCGGCTTGTCCTTAACGGGCTCCCACAGTATTGCAGGCCTCACGTACGGCTTGGTGAGGAGCTCCTCCTCGCTACTACGAGTCTTGGGTGAAGCCATCTCTGCCCACCCGTGGCCACTATCACTGGCCGGGGCGTCCTCTCCTTAATCCTGCCATAGAAGGGTATTATACTGGCGCACTTCCAACACCTGCCTCCGGGCGCCTCGAGCCTCTCAAGCACGCCTCCCCTCCTTATCGCAACGGTCGCGCCACAGCTGGGGCATAGGGTGTCCTCGTAGGAGTAGGGGTTGTTGTGGATGTAGACGTGCTTCACCCTCCTCCTAAGGAGCTCGTAGGCCTTCCTTATCGGGCCTCCTCCCTCGTGGAGCTTTACGTGCACGTGGAGAGCGGAGCTTGTCCCCGCGAGGGCCTCCGCCACAGGCGCTAGGCGGGCCGGGTCGGCCCTTTCTACGTAGACGTTCACCTCTAGAGGCACGCCGGACCGGGCGAGCCTCCTAATGCCCAGCACCATATCGGTGCTGAGCCCCGGATCGACTAGGTAGTCCAAGGGGTAGTCCGCGACGATCAGGTCTGGCTCGAGGTCGAGAGCAGGGGATGCCTCGCTCGCGAGAACCCTGAGCCCGACCGCGACCCCGCCCCGGAGAGCCTCGAGCAGGCAGCCCTCACTCCCGAGCAGGCGGGGCGTCTCCACTAGCACTATGTCGGGCCGCATACCTAGGACTACACGCGCGAGACGGTCCGGCTCTAAGGGTTCGGGCTCGAGGAGCCCCTCCCGGGAGAATATGCATATATCGTGTTCCTCCGGAGGGCAGTCGAAGATATCGTATGCATAGCTCGGTAGGCGGAGGCGGACCGCTAGGCCCCCCGGAGAGTAGTGATACACCGGTATAGACTCGACTGTTCCCAAACCTATCATCGCGACCTCGAGCGGACCGCAACTGCTGAGCCTCAAGCTTCGAGAGCACCCATCCTAGGAGGGCCGCGGCGCGGAGGCCTAATTTTTACTCCCTCCCGCAATAGTTCACCGTCTCGGGTGTAAGAGATGGTAGTTGTCATTGCAGGCCCGAGCGCTGGCTCTCTCGACGTTGCGAGGGGTATCGCCGACCACTTGGAAGCTGAGCTAGTGGAGTCGTACAGCAAGATCTTCCCGGACGGCGAGACATATGTTAGGGTTGAGGCTGAGCCTGGGGACAGGGCGATCGTAGTCCAGACTATGAGTAGACCGCAGGACACTAGCTTCGTCCAAGCCCTCCTCCTCGCCGACGCCCTACTAGGGCTAGGCTTCCAGGAGATAACCCTAGTAGCCCCGTACACCGCTTACGCGCGCCAGGACAAGAGGTTCCTGCGGGGCGAGCCCGTGAGCATAGCTGTGGTTCTCCGGAGCCTCGGCCTAGCTGGGTACAAGAGCTTTTACACCGTTGAGATCCACAAAGAGGAGTCTCTGGCAGCCTTCCCCGGGAAGGCTGCCAGTATAAGCCCGTTCCTCTACATGGCCCGGGAGGTAGGCCTCGACAACTCATACATCTATCTTGCTCCCGACGTCGGCGCTCTGAGGAGGGTCGAGAGCCTGGCGAGGAGCCTCGGGGCGAGGTATGACTACTTAGTCAAGAGGAGGGACAGGATAACCGGTGAGATCACGATCGAGACGAAGCACCTCGACGTCAAGGGGGAGAAGGTCGTTATTGTCGATGATATCATAAGCACCGGCGGCACTGTGAGCAGGGCGGCCAAGCTCCTCCTAGAGCAGGGGGCGTCGCAAGTCGAAGTCCTCGTGGCCCATGCAGTGCTTGCGGGCAACGCCGTTGAGAAGCTCAGGAGCGCGGGAGTCAAGAGAGTGTACGCGGGCAACACGCTGCCACCAGTCAGGGACGACCTCGTGAGCTACATCGACCTCTCACCCCTCATAGCCGAGAAGCTGAGGAGCGAGATAGTCGGGGTACAGTCTTGAATAGATACTACGCGCTGCTCTCCGGCGAGCACCCATGCATGCCTCACGCCGAGCTCCAGGCAATACTCGACGTCGAGGCGGAGCATTACAGGGTCCTCCTCAGCCTGGATGGCGCTGACATCTTCGAGGCTAGCATCGAGAACCCGCGAATAGTCGCTGAGAGGTCGGGCTGGGTAAAAGAGGTAGGCCTCCTGTACAGTGTAGTAGAGGCTGATGAGGACGAGATACTTGAGGCCGCGAGAGCGATCGTGGAGAGAGCCGGTCCGCCCCGCCGCGTCGAGTACAGGAGGTACAGGCAGTACGCTCCCCACATAGACGATAAGAACCTTAAGCTCTCGCTGAGAGTCCTAGAGGATCCCCGCGGCAGCTACGTGCTCAGGGTCTTCATCAGCGAGGGGGCAGCCATCATTGGCAGAGTGCTCGGCAGATTAGACACGAGAGCCCTCCACTATAGGAGGCCCGGCTTCCGCCCGTTCTTCCGGCCCGGACCGCTCATGCCCCAGGTCACCAGGGCGATGATTAACCTCGCCCGCCTCCGCAGGGGAGACGTGTTCGTAGACCCCTTCTGCGGGACCGGGGGTTTCCCGCTGGAGGCCTGCATGATCGGGGCCTCCCGGTGCTACTGCGCGGACGTGAACGGAGCGATGGTTAGGGGGAGCAGGACGAACCTCGAGCACTATGGTTTAGAGCACAAGTCTCTCAGCATAGCTGCCAGCGCTACTAGTATTCCCATTCGCGACGAGAGCCTGAGGAGCATAGCTACCGACCCTCCATACGGTAGGAGCACCTCTCCCGGCCGCAGAGGCTACAGGCACCTCGTCTCCAGCTTCCTCAGGGAAGCCATGAGGGTCTTAGCTCCGGGAGGCTACGTTGTCTTCGCCGGCCCCCTAGGGGAGGAGCCACACGATCTCGCCGGCAACGCCGGCTTCAGGATCGAGGCGAGGTTCCACATGCACGTGCATTCAACTCTCGTGCGCGAAGTGGTGGTTGCGAGGAAGCCGGGGTGAGCCCGGGTATGGCCAGGACTGTTAGGCTAGTCATGCTGGGCACGGGCGGGGCTCTCCCCACGAGGGAGAGGCTTACATCCTGCGTGCTTGTGGAGGACTGGAACGGCAACACTATACTTCTTGACGCGGGCGAGGCGTGCCAGCTCAGCCTGGCGCGCCACGGCTACTCAACTCCCAGAATAGACGTCATAGCCGTGACCCACGCCCACGGTGATCATATCAACGGGCTGCCCGGAATACTCCAGAGTATGGCGGTAAACAAGAGGAGGCGCCCCCTGACAGTGGTCGCGTCCACGCTTGCATCCAGATTCATCAGGGACACCCTCGAGGCCACGGAGACAGGTGAAAGGCTGGGGTTCCCCGTCTACGTGAAGGAGGCCGAACGGACCGGCCAGCACGTGGTCTGGAGGCGAGGCGGGGACGAGCTAGTCCTAGGGTGGTTCCCCACTTGTCATACTAGGGATAGCGTGGGATTCACCCTCTCCTGGAGGCTTAGGCCTAGAATAATCCTAGACGCGGAGCCCCCCGGACCGTCTTGGTGGGCCGATCTAGGAGAGAGGCTCAGCCCCGAGGAGTCGGCCCGCATCGTCTACACGGGCGACACTGCGCCCTGCAGCACCGTCGTGGAGAACAGTAGAGGCGCGACAGTCCTAGTGCACGAAGCCACTTTCGCGTCCGACCGCGAGGAGGAAGCGCTGGAGAGGCTCCACAGCACGGGCGCCCACGCAGCCCTCGTGGCGCGCGAGGCAGGAGCTAAGCTCCTAGTCCTAACCCACATAAGCGCCAGGTATAGGGGGTACGAGGCCCGCCGGATCCTCCTCGAAGCTAGGAGAGTGTTCCCCCGGTCCGTCCTGGCCTACGATGGCATGAGGCTGAGCCTAGAGGTGCCTACTCGGGAGGCTCTCTTATCTCAAATACTGGCCTCCCCCTAACAGTCCTAGGAGCGAGCCAGTCTATGACCCTTTTCGGCTCGGGATGCTCTATGATTATCGTCACGGCCCCCATGGGAGATTCGCTGTCGCTCCCAACAAAGCTCAGCCTCCCCGCATAAAGAGCCTGCTTGTGGAGCCTGAACACTATTCTATCGCCTTGCACACCCTTCCTCATCACCTTCCTAGCCGCGTCCAAGATCCTCTCAACCCTAAGGAGCCTGTGAAGCTTCTCCAGGCTGCGGAGGCTCGTGCTTTCCATGATTATCCTCCTAGTCCCGGTCACCCCCTCGACCGCGACGCGCTCCGGCTCGAAGATGCGTAGTATAGCCTCCCTAACCTTCTCCTCGCTCTCCGTAGGCCTAATATCTGCCTCCACAACAACTCTTACCCTCGCCATCCCTTATCATCCTCGCTATCCTCTGCGCCTCGCGGAGAGCGTGATCTACGCCCTGCTCGTTAACAATCATGTAGTCGGCCAGAGCTATTAGGCTCCCTATACCTAGCGCGAGATTGTTAAGGTCCCTCTCAATGAACTGGTCCCAGCTCGCGGCGTCCCCCCTACGCCCCCTCCTCAGCACCCGTTGGAACCTGCTCATAGGGCTAGCATGAACAGCCACGACACATACAGGGCCGAGGGCGCGCAGGGCCCTAGCCTCGGCCAGGCTCCTCATACCGTCAATAACTATCCCGGGAGTGCGCGGCGGATCCCTCTCGAACTCCTCCATTAGCAGCCTAGCAACGGCGTCCTCGCCCATCTCCTCTCGGAGCTTCCGAGCGACAGCCTCTATATTGTGGCTGGTCAGTGGGAGACCTCTCCTCTCAACCTCCCTGCGAACCACGTCCCCCATACTGTAAACCGGCCAAGAGAGAGTCTCCCCTATGCGCCTAGCCACAACACTCTTCCCCGAGCCAGGCATTCCGGTGACTCCTATCACTATCAATGCGCTAGCCCACCGGAGGGGTGGTGTCCGCACTCTACTTCTATATTTTCTCTCCCTGCTCCCGAGACCTGGCAACGCGGGTGGAAGGGTTGCCGGTCCGCGGCGAGGTTCTGAGGGTGTTCATCGCAATAGACGTGGAGGACCCCCTCCTCCTCTCCAGGCTGGAACGCGTTAAGGAGGCTGTCATAGCTACTGGTGCCCCCATGAAGCCCGTGGAGACGCAGAACCTCCACATAACCCTACGCTTCATAGGGGAGGTCCCGAGGAGCACTGTGGAGGAAATCGCAGGCCTCCTCAAGACGCTGAGCTTCAAGCCCTTCCGCATAAAGCTCCAAGGTCTCGGCGCTTTCCCGTCTCCCACGAGGCCTAGGGTCGTCTGGGTTGGTGTTAGTGAGGGGGCCGAGGAGCTTGAGAGGCTCCACGGAGAGATCGAGAAGGGCCTCTCAGGCCTGGGCATCAGGCCGGATAGACAGCGCTTCCACCCCCATCTAACCCTCGCCCGCATAAAGGGTAGCCGAAACATTCACAGGCTGGCAAGGCTCATAGCGGAGTTGCAGGACGTTGAGATCGGCGAGATGCTAGTGGACAGGATCAGGCTTAAGCGGAGCATACTCACGCGGCAGGGCCCAATATATGAGACGCTCGAGGAGGTACGCGCGGTGTGAGGCCCGAGGAGAGAGTGCTCCCACTTCTACGCCCTACGAGGATGCAGCTCGTCCTCCTAGACAGGCTCTACCGCCTTGTTAAGTCCGCTGTAGAGCCCTGCCTAGGATCCCGCGGGATAAATGCTCGAGCAAGCATTCAGGGGAGTTTCGCCAAAGGCACCCTCCTCTCGGACAAGTGGGAGATAGATGTCTTTGTCGAGATACACGGTGTAGACAGGGAGTGGCTGCGCAGGAATGCTGAGCAGGCTCTGCGCTCCTGCTTCGCGCGTAGAGCACCCGCTATTGCCAAGTACAGCCAGCACCCCTACCTCACAGTAAGCGTTATGGGCCTCGAGGCCGACGTCGTGCCCATAGCGCGGTCCGGCGACAAGATAATAGGCCTCGGAGTGGAGAGGACCCCACTGCACACGAGGTATGTTCTGGAGAAGCTCTCTCCCGAGGGTAAGGACGAGGTCAGGCTGCTCAAGAGCTTCTTCAAGGGGGTTGGCATCTACGGGGCGGAGACAAGGGTAAGAGGCTTCAGCGGGTACATGGCCGAGCTCCTCGTTATAACGTATGGAAGCTTCCGCGGCGTCCTCCGCGCTGCGGCGGGATGGGAGCCCCCCGTCTATATCGATCCCGAGGGTGTCGGAGATGAGGATGCTCTCCGCAGGAAGTACAGGGATGCGCCTATAATCGTAGTGGACCCTGTCGACCCGGGCAGGAACGCTGCGGGCGCTGTCAGTATGGAGAGCCTCTCAAAGTTCATTCTCGCCTCCCGCCTCTACCTAGAAAGGCCTCACGAATGGTTCTTCCACGTCGCCCAGCCAAACAGACCCCTAGGGGGAACGCTTAGGGCCGGCCTCCTCCGCCTCGAGTGCAGGGGAAGCCTCGGGAGGCACCCTCCAGACGCTATCTGGGGCATCCTGACCCGGTCCGCCAAGCTCCTAGCAAGGGAGCTAGCAGGGAAAGGCTTTCTCCCGCTAATATACGAGGCGTGGACCGACGAGAGCACCGAGGCCCACATACTGGTAGCCCTAGAGTCCTGCCGCCTGCCCGAGGGGGAGAGCCTAAGCGGGCCCCAGGTACTCTCGAGCACTGAGAGGATTACGAGGTTCGCTGTTAAGAGGCTCAGAGAGGGAGGAGCAGTCTGGCCGTCGGGGGAGAAACTGGTAGGCCAAAGGCCTAGGAGCGCCGTCTATAGGAGCGCCGCATCCACAGCATTACTCTGGCT
Source organism: Desulfurococcales archaeon (assembly GCA_015521185.1). Taxonomy (GTDB): domain Archaea; phylum Thermoproteota; class Thermoprotei_A; order Sulfolobales; family Acidilobaceae; genus S143-63. The sequence continues at coordinate 16,252 of WAOS01000021.1, forward strand.
ATCAAGCAGCGGGAGCGAGCCTCTCCGGAGGCTGGGCCTAGACTGCACGGTGAGGTGTGAGGCGTGCACGAGGAAGGAGCGTATCTGCTCCCCTACTCCTCCATGGATTGCATACCTCTCGGAGGCATAGAGTCCCTCTCCGCAGCATGCTACCCCCGCCCATCGAGGAGATGCGGCATCCTGCTCGCAGAGCTTGAGGCCGCAGGGATCATGGGGTTCGTGCCCAGCGGGAAAACATGGGTCCCCGGCTATCCGAGATCCGTCAAAGTCCTGGGTAAGGGGCACGCTAGTATAGTGGTTGCTGCCTGCTACAGGGGGGGAGGCGTTGCCGCTGTCAAGATTAGGAGGCCCGACAGCAAGCGAGAAAGCCTAGTCCAAGAGGCAAGCCTCCTATTAGAGGCTTCCAGAGCAGGGGCTAGTCCTCGTCCCTGGGCGTGGTCGAGGAACTTCATAGTTATGGATCTAGTGTCAGGCCCCAGCCTGGGGGAGGCGCTCAGGGTGTGGGCTCGGGACAGGAGGCTCGCGAGACTCCTGCTCGCCAAGGCCCTCCACGCCGCCTACGCTATGGATCAAGCAATGATACTTCACAGGGAGCTCTCGAGGCCCCATAGACATATTCTGTTCACAGGCGACCCTGCCCGGTCCGCTGCTCTAGTTATCGATCTAGAGAGCGCGACCCCCGGTAAGTGCGGAAACCTAAACAGGATCGCGCAGTACGCGGCCCGGGTGCTCGGGGCTAGTATAAGAGGTGTCTCGGGCCTTCTAGCGAGGTACAAGCGGGAGGGCTGCCCGAGAAGCCTGTATATCGAGATAGTTGAGAGACTTATCGGCTTGCATTAACAGCTCTCAAGTACCACTCATCGTCTGTGCACTGCTCTCCTCCGACTCTAGGCCGGCTGCTGGTAGCCCTACTAGGTCTACACCTACTTCTCTCACCATCAGGGTCCTGTGAATCCTGTCGATAAGATACTTCTCCTTGAACTCCTTAAGCTTCTTAACCGAGATCTTCCGCGGGAGGAACGAGAGCTTGACGCCGCACCTCGGACATTTAAACGTGTGATCATCTATTATTGCGTCATCATACTGCGCAAGGCTCCTCGAGAGGATGGGCGAGCCCATGTACTTCTCGCTACTCTCGCCCTCGTCCGTTTCGTAAAGAGCAAATATGAATCCGCAATGGGGGCATACAATCATAATCTTGCCTCCACCAGAGTATCTTCTGGGCACGATATTCACCCCAGGAAGGGCCGGTATTACCCTTCGGGCGGCCTCAACATTTAGGCGTATTACCGCTTGTCCTAAGGATTATACGGGCCTTGAACTCGGAGTATAATCCTCGTTGCTTATTGGACAACCTTCAATTGACCCCACCCCAGCTAACCGATTGTATCTCAGGGGAGAAGTATATACTAGCCCTATAAAAGTCGATCATCGCGGAGCCCGTCTCCGCAGCGAGAGATATTTATGCCCTGCCCTACGGTCTCCAACGGTGGGTGCGGGGCCGTCGTCTAGCCTGGCTAGGATGCCAGCCTGGGGAGCACTCCCCAGCCCCCGGTGTCATGGGGGGCGTGCCCGGATCGCTGGTGGTCCCGGGTTCAAATCCCGGCGGCCCCACCACTCCTGCACACTTTAAATAATCCGTCTGGCACCGCCACAACTCCACCGGTACTATGAGGGGTGCGTGGTAAGGTGAGCGAGGAAATCAGGGTTAAGGCTGGGGAGAAGGAGATTGTCCTGGACGAGAAGGTGCTCAGCGTCCTCCAGCGCTATGTGAAGACTGACATGACTCTCGAGGAGCTTGCTGCCGAGCTAGGCCTCAGCAGCTGGGAGGAGGCTTACGAGTTCATCAAGAATATACCGGCGTGGATCCTATGGATACAGCCAACGCTGTGGAAGACGCTCCGTGCGCAGAAGAGCGTCAAAGAAGAGTATGTTAAGCCCGAGAAGAAGTAGGCGGCACTAACATAAGCTCGCCCCACTAACAAAAGCTGACGGCGGCAGTGACTGCGCGTTCCAGCACCGACCGTCCCGCTCCCGCTGGGGCGGGCGGGGTGTGGAATTCTCGCCCCTTAGGGAGCCGCCGAAACCCGTTTAAGCTCGTCCCAGTTTAGAGTCATACCCGGCGCGAGTGAACCCCGGTCCCGTGCGAATCGACCCCGAGTCACGGGGATGCGTGTGCACGGGGCGGGTCACTCCCGGCCTCTTCCTAGATTTAGCCTATAACCTCTCTGCAACCTCTCGACTCTCCGGTGCGGCGCTGTGGCAGAGACCAGATACATTATTCTCACGGGCACTGCAGGCTCGGGAAAGAGCTCGCTGGCGGGCGCTTTGAAGGAGGAGATAGAGGGCCAGGGGTACTCCGCTATAACAGTTAACCTCGACCCGGCAGCCCTTGTGCTCCCCTACGAGCCAAATGTCGACTCCAGAAACTATGTTGACTATGAAGGCATAATGAGGGAGGGCCTAGGCCCGAACGGGGCGCTAATAGCTGCTGTCGACACGCTCGCCCTCCACGGCGAAGAGATAGCGGGGGAGATCGAGAGCTATCAGGCTGATTATGCTATACTAGACACTCCGGGCCAGATGGAAGTGTTCGTCTACAGGGTTGGTGGGCCAGCCCTGCTCAAGTCGCTCGTCAAGGATTCGCCAGCTGTCAACGTCTACCTAGTCGATGCCCTCTTCTTCAGGGACCCCCTCAGCATAAGCTCGGCTTTCAGCCTGGCGGGGAGCGTTTTCCTGCGACTTATGATGCCCCAGCTGAACGTAGCTACTAAGGTTGACCTTCTAGACCCGGAGATAAGGGAGAACATAATACCCCGCCTATCGGAGGATGGCTTCCTAGAAGGCCTCATAGAGGATATGGAGGGAGCTAGCGAGCAAGCAAAGTACTTAGCTATCAAGACCGTCGAGGCGCTGCGCGTGTCCGGCTTCATACAGGAGCCGCTTCAGGTGAGCATCCTATGGAGGGAGAGCGTGCTAACCCTATTCGGAGGCATACAAACGATACTCGCTGGAGGTGAGTCCAGGAAACTGTAGTCCCACCGCGAGTCGGGAGGCAAGCTTTATAATGACGGCCATCCCGAGATAAACCGGCCCTTGCCCTAAGGGCCGCGCGCATACTTTCGCGTGCTGGGGCGCTGTATGGCCGTGTTCCGATGGTAAGGGTGATGCCCGGGTTGGCCCAGAGCAATCTCGAGGTTACTGAGGAAGAGCTTATCAATAGGATCAAGGAGCTACGCGACAAGATCGTCGAGGTAAAGCAGCAGAGGAGAGAGCTCGTCGAGGAGATTAGGAAGCTTCGCGACGAGAGGCGCAAGATAATAGAGGAGAGGAGCAGTCTAATCGCGAAGCTGCGAGAGGCCAGAGCAAAGAGGAGAGAGCTCCTGGAAGAGCTGAGCCAGCTACGCGAGAAGCGCGACCAGATACGCGAGGAGCTACGTCAGAAGCTCGAGACGCTCAAGCAGAAGAGGGGGATCCTCCGCCAGTACGGAAGATACGCAGATACGAGCCTCAAGAAAATCACCGCGCGGATCGAGAGGCTGGAGCACTACCTCCAGACCCACGTTCTCAGGCCCGACGAGGAGAGGAGGATCATCGAGAGGATCGAGAGGCTGGAGGAGACCGCGGAGAAAGTTAAGGAGGCTAAGCAGATAAAGAAGGAGGTCCTAGAGCTTGAGGCCGAGGTCAAAGCGCTGAAGCTAGCGCTCCGCGAAACCCTGGATCGCATGGCTAAGATTAGAGAGGAGATAGGCCAGCTCAAGAGTCAGATTCAGGAGATCACGCCGAAGCTCGACAGTCTATCGAGCAGGCTCAACGAGCTCAACGAGGCAATAAACGAGAAGAGCGCTCTAATAGACGACCTCAGCAAGCAGCTTGACGCGCTCTACGACGAGTATAGGCAGACCTCCATAAAGCTCAAGGAGCTGAAGAGCGCGAAGCAGAGAGGCATGACTCTGGAGGAAGTCGAGAAGAAGAGGAAGGAGATAGAGGAGAAGTTCAAGCGGGGCGAGCCGCTAACTCTGGAGGAGCTGAAGCTCCTGTACGGAGAGTTTTAGGCCTGCATAGCATCCGGATACTAGGCGGCACGGAGCCCTAGGGGGTTCTGCATATCTCCCCCGGGCTCCTACCTCCAAATGCTTGGGTGTTGGGTAGGGGCGGACTCGTGGCCAGACCTACCGACGAGGAGAGTAGGAGGAAGACGAGAATTCCAGTCATTGTAGTCGTGGATATAGATGACGATCTCGGCCAAGTCCTGGGCGAGTCGCTCCTCGTGGGAGAAGAGAGCGTGAAGCGGGCTATCATCGAGTATGGAGAGAAGAGGCCTACCGACCCCGACGTTAATGCACTCCTCGTCGGACTCAACCTCTACAAGAGATTCCTGTCCGAAGGTAGAAAGCCTCTACTAATAGCTGTCGGCGGGCACCCCACCGATTTCCTCAGAGCCCAGTCGCTAATACGGGAGCGAGTACGCGAGGCCCTCGAAACTGCTGGTATCAAGGAGGAGCCAGAGTTCTACATTGTGAGCGACGGGGAGGACGAGTTCGTGATCTCACAGGTGCTTAGAGAGCTCGGCAGCATAGCGGGTTTCAAGCGTGTAATTGTCGAGCAGAGCCTGGATATCGAGGGGAGGTACCTGCTGATACTTAAGTACTTGAAGAAGGCGGCGTTCGACCCACGCTTCTCCAAGTACTTTCTAGGGATTCCGGGCCTAGCCATAACTCTATTCGCCCTGCTCAGCATAGTTGGCAAGGCGAGTATCGCCGCTAAGGCGGCCGCGCTTGTCCTCGGCCTCGCGATGGTCTTTCGAGGCTTCAACCTTGAGGAGCCCTTCGAGAACTGGCTGGAGAGCTTTCTCTCCGGTCTCAGGGAGAGGCCACACCTCCAGTTTGGGGGTCTGGCTATCCTACTCATCGCCGTGTCTGCCTCGATAATAACGGCTAGAAACGCAATAGAGGCGTACGGGTACAGCCTATTTGGGTTTGCTGAAGTGTCTAGGACGAGCATGCCTCTGCTGCTGGTTGGGATAGCTACTTATGTGCTCATAGCGGGGGTCTTCTACAAGCTCGTGTACGAGGATGAGAGCATGCTTAACGATATCGCTATAATTATGGCGTCAATATTCGCGGCTATAGCTTTCTACGCTCTGGGCGACTATATAGAGTCCTACCACGTCAACGAGTTCACAGTCAACATACTAGTAGATAGTGGGTTCATGCAGCTTATGATAAGCGGGACGGGTATAGCTGCTATACTTGAGATGGCCAGGAGAGTAAAGAAGAGGAGGTCGGAGCACGCGGGGGAGGACGAAGACCTAGCCCAAGAATCTAGTCTTCCTCAATCAGAACAGCGTTGACAATACCGTCCTGGCCAGGCCTCGAGGTTACGCGGGCCTTCCCCAGCTCGGTCTCTATGATAGCGCCCTTGATAATTATGTGACGCCTCGCGTACTCCCTATTAGCGGGCGTCTCTAGGACTCGCTTGATCCTAACCTTCTTGACCTCCCCAGTCTTGGGATTGGCGACTATCGCGAAGCTAGTCTTCCTCAGACGTAGCTTGTAGTTGCCGCCGCGAGCGGGCACATGCCTAACTTCGTGTCCCTCCTCGGCTAGCATTGCGGGCACGAAGGGCTTACCGTGAGCGTACTTCCTCTTCACCTTATAGTACCAGTTCTTCTTTCCTCCGGTCCGCTTCTTGTGATCGCGCCACTGGTAAACGCCCACTGCTGGTCTCCCCTCTCTTCCAGGAGGCGTCTAGTAGCCGATACTTATATGTTGTCCACGTCCTCCAGCCTAGCCAGCGACTCCGTGTAGCCCGAGTACCAAGGCACTAGTGCCATCGCAATCGCGTGCAGGGTGAGATCTGTCCTCGTGACTAGGCCTGAGGTTGCTACGCCTATGTAGCCTATGCTCTCTCTAAGATTCCTCACGTGCCTCCTAGACTCTATTAGTTTGCCGAGCTCGATCCCCTTCTTCATCTTGTCCAGTAGGAGAGCTGGGAGTTCGAAGGAGGAGCTCGTGCCAACACTATACCTCCGGCCCGGACCGACGACAACGGCTACCTGAGTCTCAATGTACCCCGTGCCCGTGTAGAACTCAACAGGGCCGGCCTCAACACCTATGCCAAGCCCGGAGGGGGCGACGGCCTCGAAAGCTCTAGCGGCCCTCAGCAGCGCGCCCCTGAACACCTCTAGCCCTCCAATCGGCTGCGCAGGCAAGCCGTTGGGCGGCTCAACAATCGCTACATTATCGCGGGATATACCGCAGAGCCTCTCAAGTGCGCGGACCGCAGCCCAGTACTTGCCCCTATTACGCGTAGCTATAGCAGCTCTCCCGTAGCACTCCACCGCCGACCCCGGCTTGAACGGCGCTGGATCCGGGTCACGGTATTAAGGGTTGGCGCGTCGCTTCTCCGCTCTGGAGACTTGGGACCTCGCGGAGCTAGGAGGCCAGACACATCGCCTGGGGTGCCATCGCTATGAGCAGAAACGTTGGAGTACCACTCCACGTGGGAATAATTCCTGACGGCAACAGGAGATGGGCTAGAAGGCACAATGTAGACCTTTACATGGCATACATGAGAGGATATAGCAACGTCAAGAAAATCTCGAAGAGGCTCTACGAGATGGGTATAAAGGTTGTAACAGTGTATGGCCTGAGCATGGAGAACTGCCTGCGCCGCCCCTCAGACGAGAAGCGCATAATCGAGAAAGTAGCTATCTACGCGCTCCAGGATCTAAGGAGCGATGAGTTCCTCCGGAGCAGGCGAATAAGGCTTCTTATACTCGGCGATCCCGGGCGCTTCAGCCGGTCCGTCGAGGCTGAGGCCCTGGAGACATCGAAGGCACTAGACAGTGGGGACGGCGGGCTCCTAGTGCTACTCATATGCTACTCCGGCCGGTGGGAGGCCGAGGAGTACACATCAAAAGGCCTGATTCCCCCGAGCCTCATACTGCCCCCCATAGACTTGATAATCCGGACCGGAGGTGCCAAGCGGCTCAGCGGGTTCCCCCCGCTAGCCTCGGACTATGCCGAGCTGTTCTTCAGCGAGAAACTATGGCCGGATTTCACGATTGAAGATGCAATGGAAGCTGTCGAATGGTACGCGCGCCAGAAGAGGAACTTCGGCCGATAGATCCGGACTAGAGCCGGGCCCTGCCTTCTTATACCCCAACCGTGAACACGCGTCAAACCGCACGGGTGAATATATGATGAACCAGCCAACCCTCGATCTCGCGCCCAGGATGTTGGAGATCCAGGGGGAGACCGCGTTCGCCTTCCTAGCTCTGGCCAAGAAGCTGGAGGCCCAGGGGAGGAGGATCATAAGCTTCGGCATCGGCCAGCCCGACTTCCCCACGCCAAAGCACATACGTGAGGCCGCTAAGAAGGCTCTCGACGAGGGCTTCACAGGCTATACTGAGACCGCGGGCATTCCCGAGCTCAGGGAAGCTATTGCCTCGTACCTTAACGAGAGGTATGGGGGAGGGGTGAGCCCTGACGAGGTGGTTGCTACTACTGGGGCGAAGACCGCGATATTCATTGCCATAGCAGCCTATGTGAGGCCGGGGGATGAAGTCATTGTCCCGGACCCGAGCTATTACGCGTACGCTATGATAGCAAAGTTCTTCGGCGCTAAGCCCGTCTACGTGCCGATGCAGTTCGAGGAGGGCTACGGGTTCAAGCTCGACATTGAGCAGATAGAGAAGGCTATTACTGACAAGACAAGGATGATCGTCATCAATAATCCCCATAACCCTACGGGATCCATATTTGATCCCGACCAGCTAGACCAGCTCTACGACCTCGCAAAGAGGAAGGGTATTGTGATTGTGGCAGACGAGATATACGACAACTTCGTCTACGGTAACGTCAAGTTCAAGAGCGTCCTCTCGTATCCCGACTGGAGGGACAACGTGGTATACGTGAATGGATTCTCGAAGACGTTCTCGATGACCGGCTGGAGGCTCGGATACCTAGTTGTTAGGCGCGAGGTCATACCTAAGATCCTGGATCTCGCCGTTAGCATCTACAGCTGCCCGCCTAGCATTGCTCAGAAAGCAGGTATAGCTGCCCTGAAAGGCGACTGGACCGAGGTTCGGAACATGATAAACGAGTTCCGCCGCAGAGCCGAACTACTCTACAACGTCTTGAAAGACGCGGAGGGGATAGAGGCCTACCTTCCTCACGGAGCCTTCTACATGTTCCCCCGCGTAAGGAAGCTACTAGACGAGTCGGGCCTAACTGTTGAGGAGCTAGCAAACAAGCTTCTATACGACTATGGCGTCGTCGTACTCCCAGGCACCAGCTTCCCGGGGAATGTTGGCAAGGACTACATAAGGCTCAGCTTTGCCACCTCGACAAAGGATGTCGAGGAGGGTGCTAAGATCATAGTAAAGGCTTCCAAGGAACTCTCAAGAAAACAAGCCTGAAAGCCTACCTCTTATACCCTATTTTCCTAAGGAACTCCTTGCGCTCCCTAACATCGTCGTCTCCCTCGACTCCGAGCGGCGTGAACCCGTCCGCAACTCCTAGGAGGGCCCTCTGCTCTCCGAGATCGGTGACCACTACCTTGACAGGGTTAGCCGTTGCAGCATCAATGCTCACGACCTCCTGCACATGCTTGATAGCGTTCAGCACGTTAATCGGCCAACCATCCCGAAGGTAAACAACGAAGACATGGCCGGCCGCTATCCTCTTGCACGCCTCAACTGCTACCTTTATGAGGTCCTCGTCGTTCCCGTCTTTCCTGATAAGCCTCTTCCCCGACGCCTCGCAGAAGGCGATTCCGAACTTGAGCGAGGGACAACTAGTTACTAACGCCTCATAGAGGTCCTCGACTGTCTTTATGAAGTGCGCCCTTCCTATGATAACGTTGACTCCTTCTGGCATGGGTAGTTCAACGCTTTCTATCCTGACGCTCATAATTATCACCTCCCCGGGATGTATATTTGGGGTCTGGAGGGGAATTAAGCTCAGTGTGCTTGCCTACGATAAAATTATAATCCTTAAAAATTAAG
>WAOS01000022.1 GCA_015521185.1 Desulfurococcales archaeon
ATAGTAAAGCTTTTGATAACATAAAGAAAGGTATTGAGCGTGTGACCAGCGAGAGAGAGGGCGCCACAGGCGTTAGAAGCGTGGTCGGCCGCCAGGCCGGGGTAGACATAGTACTAGTGCAGGTGCCACCATACCCCGAAGCGGTGGCCGAGGTTGTCTCAGAGCTCTACCTATTCGGAGTGAGAAGAATAATATCAATATCTAGAGCCTACAGCATCGGAAGACGCATGTCCCAGAGGCCCGTAGTTATCGCGAAAGCCGCTATACCTCTCGACAGCGTCAGCAGGGAAATCTCGGGAGAGGAGCTACCGCTCATGCCGTCTAGCAAGATGGAATACACGTTTCGGAGCATAGCAGAGCTACGCTTCTCCGATTTCAACTGGGTATACGGCTACACGATTACAGTCCCAACCATCTATGTTAGGCCCCTTATAGAGAAGATACGGAAAATCGCTGGAAAGCGGGGGGTTGTAGCGGTAGACACTGTAACAGCAGCCCTATACGCCCTCCAATACGAGTACACCCATCTAGAAACGCTCTCACTCCTAGTCCTCGCCGGCCATCTCGACCAGTACGCCTCATCAAGCATAGCGAGAAGCCTGGACGAGCACAGCTCGATAATCGAGTATATCGGTAGGAACGAGACAATACTATACATGGTCGCGATCGAGATCCTCAAGAGGCTGAGGGAGGCCTAGCCATGAGGAAAGAGCAGGAACGCAATGTTAGAGACATAGTCGACGATATACTAGTACACATGACGCAGCTCGAGAGCGAGATAGCAGCTATATCGAGCCAGGAAAAGTACAAGGGGAGAATACTCCGGATACACAGGGAAATAGAGTCGATACACGATCTCCTACTAGAGATCAGGAAGAGGGTCCGCCAGGTCTGCGGCCCGGACTGCTAGGCCCGGCTTTTTTCACTATGAGTACCGGGCCATCCTTACCAATAACAACCACCCTATCACCGCGCCTTATGTATTCGTCACTCGTGGCCTTCCAGTACTCGCCCTCAACGAACACGAAGCCCTCTCCCCCAGGAGGAATATCGTCGAGCGCCCTCCCAACGCTTCCAACAATACTCCATATCACCGGCTTCCTCCTCTTCACCTCGACCAGCTTATACACTATGAACACTGCTAGGCCGCCGAGAGCTGCGGCTATTGCGTAGAGGAACTTTATCATAGTATTAGCGTAGGACTCGGAGACTGCGAAGCCTCCCCCTGTGGGCAAGAGTATCACCCCGAACATAATCATAAGTATTCCTGTGACTCCGAACACTCCAAACCCTGGAGTGTGTATCTCTATCGCTAACAATATTGATCCAATGATTATTAATATTACGCTCACCAAGTTCGGATTGTAGCCTGTCCCGGCGAGACCCAGCAGTAGCAACAGTAAGCCTATTGTTGCGAACGCTAGGTGGCCGCTCACAATGCTGAATATGATTATGAGAGTGCCGATACTCATTAGTAAGCCCGAGAGTATTGGGTCTGAGAGCGCATGTAAGGCTGCAGCCCTTAGGGGCGGGCTAAGCTTCTCCGCAGAGCCCTCGGAAAGCCTATAAGCTCCACCGCTGGGGAGAACCACGACTCCACCGCTGATCTTCCTAATCAAGTCGTCTGTGTTATTCGCCACAACATCTATCACTCCATATCGCAGCGCCTCCTCGGCGCCAAAGTTGTAGTTCTTGAGCACGAATCCTACTAGCGCGGTTGCGTTCCTACCCTTAGTGGCTCCATGCTCACACAGTATCTTTATTATTGGGTTTATTATTTTAGACTCATTAACTGGCTTATAGACACCGCTCTGCGGATCGTAGAGAACGGGCTGCATAGACCCTATTATCGTCCCCGGCTGCATAGCTGCGACATGACTTGTAACCACTATCATCGTTCCCGCGCTCTCAGCCCACTTCTCCACGACAAACGCGATCACCGGAACCCTAGCCCTGTCAATCGCGGCGACAATGTTAGTCGCAGCCTCTAGGTAACCGCCTGGTGTGTTGAGTAGTATGATTAGTCCAGCGCCCTCCTCCTCGGCAACACTAATGGCATAATCTACGTACTCTTCAGTGCCCTGATCTATGATTCCATAAATCTCAATATAATAATACTTGTTTATTTCTCCGTCTACAGGTCCACTATACTCGCGGAAGAACCCATACTTCTTCTCAACGCTTCCACAATACTTCGTTCCCATGTCCTCGCCAGAAACCTGAATAGAGTTTATTGAAAAAATAAAAAGAACGAGAAGAAGTAGGAGGATGGCCGCTCTCATACGCACCAACGCCCCTTAGCCCTTCTACTTAGCCTTAGTCACCCCTCGCGCCAGAGCCACAACCTCACCATAGTCCACGCCGTATGCGTGTGGCGCTACTACTATGAGGTTCTTCTCCTTGGCTATTTCAACGAGAGTCTGGAGCTCCCTAAGCCTCATCGCCGCGGGATGCTTCTCATAGAACTCTGCGGCCTCAGCCATTATCTTGGCAGCCTGCCTCTCACCCTCAGCCTCAATAATCCTTGCTCTCCTCCACCTCTCCGCCTCGGCCTGCTTAGCCATCGCGCGGAGCATAGACTCGGGGAGCTTCACCTCCTTGATGGTGACAGCTGTAACCTTTATCCCCCAGGGATCGGTCAGCGCATCCAGGATCTCCTGGAGTCTCTTGTTGATCTCGTCCCTCTTAGTCAGTAGATCGTCTAGCTCGACTTGACCCACAATATCTCTGAGCGTTGTCTGGGCGAGCATAATCACAGCATAGTGGTAGTTCCTTATCGTGGTGACCGCCTTCACGGGATCTATAACCTTATAATAGACGACAGCGTCAACACCAACAGTGACGTTATCCTTAGTTATGATTCTCTGCTCGGGGACATCGGCGGTAACAATCCTAAGGTCAACCTTCACGAGCTGATCTATCCCTGGAATCACGAAGAATATTCCTGGGCCCTTAGCGCCCAGGAGCCTCCCAAACCTGAATATAACGGCCCTCTCATACTCTCTAACGACCCTTATGCTCATCGCGAGGAACACTAGCGCGAATATTGCTAGGAAGAAGAGGGCTATAGCTGTTCCCGGATCCATACTTCATACCCCTATATCCGGACCGGCCGGTCACACACCTATAGGGCTCGACTCAATACTTTAGCTTAACCCGGGGGGAGCCCCCGCGGGGAGCCAGTTGACGGGTAAGAGAGACGCCACACGATTCGAGAACGAGCTAGCAAACCTCCTCTGGGAGAGGGGCTACGCAGTAGTCAGGGGCCCTAGTAGCGGGAGCCGGGCGCAGAGGAGGTTCCAGCCCGACATACTCGCGGCGAAGAGCGGGATAGTTCTGGTGATAGAGGTCAAAAAAGCGAGGCGTGGCCGCCCCATCTACATACCGCCCCACCAAGCATGGGGCCTGCGCGAGCTCGAGAGGAGGAGCGGGGGGAGGGCAGTCATAGCGGTTCGTATACCTTGGGAGGGCTGGAGATTCCACTTCCTAGACGGGCTCCACGAGACCAAGGGCGGGAGGCTCCGCATAGACAAGCCCGAGGCGGGCCTCAGGCTAGTCGAGCTGGAGGAGATCCTCTTCAGAAAGTCGAGGAGAATAGTGGAGTATATGGACTAGAAAGGTATGATCCTAGCCTCCAAGCCATGCTTCTCCGCGAGCCTCCGAACCCTCTTAATCTTCCTCGCGGTAAGCCTCGAAGCGTGCCTAGGAATCCTCACAATCATAACTCCATCCCTAATCTCCACCTCGGCCTCAGGAATTATCCTCCTCACAAGCCTCTCGACAGCCTCGTACTTCTGAGCCGCCCTCTTCCCCTTTACAGGCACAACCATAGTCTGCTCTCCAAACGTATATATCTCGTACTCGAGCTCTCCCGTAAGGAAGTCCCTGACCTCCACTACCGGCCTGCTGAGGTCGGCCTCCTTGAGGCCCGTGGGGAGCTTCACAGTAATACTGATATCTAGGACCTTCGAGACCTCGCCATTCTCGATAAATATCACAGTGTCGATTATGCTTGGAATCATGCCTAGCTCCACCCTCCTGATGAACCTCTGAATAGCGTCGATAGGCGTGGTCGCATGCACCACGCCTACCATGCCTATGCCGGCTAGCCTGAGGTCAACATAGAGCTTGAAGTCCTCGTCACTGCGCAGCTCATCGTAGAACGTGTAGTCGGGCCTACTGAGCAGAAGTATATCGTGCAGCTCTCCCAGATCAGCATAGTTCTTGGAGTACTGTGTTATGGTTGGCGGCAGCTTCATATCCCTAGGGCTCTCGATAGTCTTGACAACCTTGCCCATGCTAGCGTACCACTCGGCGAGGGCCTGGGCAAAGGTCGTCTTACCCATGCCGGGAGCCCCCGCGATCAGGATGCCCTCAGCCCTCTCGAGAAGCCTGTGGACGAGCTTCTCCGGGAGGTTATAGTCTTCGAGCCTCAGCTTCTTGACGGGCCGGACCGCGGTTATCTCCCAGGCCTCGCTCAGAGGCGGCCTCGTTATCACTATCCTATAGTCCCTCAGCTGGACTATCGTGCTGCCAAACCTGTCTATCTCTATGAAGCCGTCCTCCATCCGAGCGGCGGCCTCCATTATCTCCCTCGCTATAGACTCTAGGTCCCTGCGGGTCAGCGGCTCGTCCGAGAGCCTCACGAAGGCCCAGCTGCCTGGGCGGCCGACCTTAGCTATGGGCGGGGCCCCTTCCTTGAGGTGGACGCTCATAGTTTTCTCGGTGAAGAACTCGTCGAGAGCCAGCCTGCCCGGACCGGCTCCAGTCTCTACTAGGAATACCTCCACGCCGAGGGCTCGGGCCGCCCTAGCCTGGAGCCTGTCACTAGTCACTAGCACGGCCCTACTCTTCCAGGCGTACTCCCGGACCGCCGCCCTCACAGCCTCCTCGTCAAGCTCCTGCCTGCGCGGCGGCCTCTCGTCCTCCACAACCATTACCTCTATCTCTCCCGCCGACTCTAGGAGCCTGGAGAGGTCCTCTAGCCCGGCTATTCCCATCGTCTTGCCCTTCTTAGCCTCGGAGTAGAGATACTCGACTATGTACCTATGTATGAGGACGCGGCCCCCGAGCTCCCCCTGCTCAATAAGGCGGAGCAGGCTCCCATCTAACACCACGCTCAGGTCGGCCACGTAGAGCCTCCCAATCCCCTCCATTACACCCTCATCCCACACTTCGTACCGGCAGGGCCTCAGATGCGTGGCCCGTGACAACCCAGCCCCATAAAGCCTTGCGCCCCACCAGAAGCCTGTTGGGTGCAACGGGATGGACATACTCATAACCGGAGACGCGATCTTCACGGGCACCGAGCTACTCCGCAACGCCTACCTATACATAAGGGACGGCAAAGTCGAAGCGCTCGGCGAAGGCCTCCCCCCAGAGGACGCAACATACGCCTCCCTAGTAATAGGCGGACCCCACAGAATAGTAGTCCCCGGAATACCATGGCCTGTAGACCCCATAGGCTACCTAGCCAAGACTCCCAGATGCGAGCCCGAGAAGATAAGCTGTGAGACCCGCAGAGCCCTAGGGCCGGACGAGGCGAGCGCTAGCCTCGCCGCAGTGCTAGAAGCTCACACGCACGGAATAGCTGTCCCACTCCTTGTCGTATCGAGCGTGTCAACAGCGATACAGATAGCTGAGATGCTCGGGGGCGAGTACGGAGCCCTAATA
>WAOS01000023.1 GCA_015521185.1 Desulfurococcales archaeon
CTCGCCCCTCACATCTATCCCGCCAACGAGCGCCTCTATCATGAAGGGGAACGCCTTATACGAGTACAGGATCATCGCCAGCCTCTTAGCCATAGCATATACGGGAGGCTTGTGACCTAGAACGTAGGCCATATACCTGTACTCCGCCTCGAGCATCCTGTAGATCCCGCGCAGATCGCCGTAGAGGCCGGAGAACGCCACGCCAACGTTATTATCGAACACGAACACCTTCTTAGCATTCCTACTCATAACGAACATGCCATAAGACATTCTCCTATCGCTGGCAAGTACGACAGCGTCCTTGAGCTTAATCCCAACTGCCGTCGCCCCAAAGTAGAACGACACTACACATCCCTCCATACGGGCAGCTTCCAATACGCTACGAGTCTGCTGGGAGGGAAAAAAGGTCTAGCCATACACTGTGGCCAGCCAAAACACTTCCGATCCCCTCTCCCGGGGCGAGTGTCCCACTTACGGTCCGCGCCAAGTCTCCCCGCTGGAAAGCCAGCGCAACATGGGTGGGGGGATCGATGGCACTGCGATGCCCAAGATGCGGCGGACCGGTGGTACACACGGCCCAGGGAATAGTATGCGCCAAGTGCGGCCTCGTGATCAGCGACACCATCATAGATGATGCTCCATACTGGCACAGGAGAGACGATAAGCCGAAGAGAATCCCCAGGGGCTCAAGGATTCTAAAACTCAGAGCCAAGCCTAGCATTAGCGCCGTTCTCGCTGGAGCCCCCGAACAGGATATCGACCCTCTCGACAGGAGAGCCTATGACCTGCTGCGCTCGAAGAAGGAGTTCTCCCTCGGGAGAAAGCCTCGAACCCTCGCCGCCCTAGCCCGTGTCGCCCGGCTACTGGCGATGGGAGCACCATTGTTGAGGGCAGTGGAGGAGGCCTCCACTAGATATAACGTCTCGAAGAAAACACTCCTAACTCTCGCGAGGAGGCACAGGGCCCTGCTCATGGAGGCTAGCGCGAGGGTAGTAGAGGCTTGGCACAAGAGCAACGCGAAGCGGTAGTGAGGGATCCGCCCGCTATAGCTAAGAAGATCCACGTTCCGACTTACGACGAGATACTCCAGCGCATCAAGACTAGATACCCGAAGAGCGGTAGGAGACTCTTCGACCGGGAAATGGCGAGGCTCCAAGCAACATATGATATCATGATGTCGAAGACAAGCTTCATACGGGACCTCGTTAGGCTAGTAGACGGGCTCCACCCGTTCTACTGGCGCCTCATCGAGATAGACTTTGACAGGCGGAAGATAAGGGAGAGCATAAAATGTGTCAGCAGAGCACGGAAGATTGCTTCCTCAATGTACGAAAAGTACAGATTCCTACTCCTCGCCTCCGAGAGCAGACAGGAACTGCTCCGCGTATCCAGCGAGGCGCGAGGAAGAATACTATCGGCGATCAAGAAGTGCAGGAGAAGCCTAGACTACCTCAGAGATCTAGTAGTGTTCATACAGCATCTCCCCAGCGTCGACGCGACACTACCCACAATAATAGTTGCTGGCGCGCCGAGCACGGGGAAGTCGACCCTCGTAAGGAATGTCTCCCGGGCTAATACCCGCGTCGCTTCATACCCGTTCACTACGACGACGGTCCACATAGGCCATTACACGCTAGAGCTGGAAGGAGGCCGCAAGATAAAGGTCCAGATAATAGATACCCCAGGACTATTAGACAGGCCCCCCGAACTCATGAACCCTGTTGAACGGAGAGCAGCGGCGGCACTAGCCGAGCTAGAGGGCCCCATACTATTCTTAGTTGACGTATCGGGATCGCCGTACATGAGCGTTGACAGGCAGTTCAAGCTACTATCAAATATAATCAACTTGTATGCGAGAGACAGAAGGGTATACGTTGCTCTCAACAAAATAGATGCGAAGGACGAGCAAGCCTACTCGGAGGCTCTCAGAATAGCTGGGGCCCTAAAGCGTTCCGGCGCCGTCTCCGGCGTCTACGACCTCGTAGCCTCGGATAGGAGAAGCGCTACTAGGCTTATCGAGGAAATAATCATTAACTCCCTCTTGGGGGAGAGCTAGACTCGCCCTCCCCGCTCAAGCCCTATACCTTTTACTACGGCATGGAACGGCTCTTCGAGCCTTCCCCTCACTTCTATACCCACTCGGGGCATCATAATCTTCAGGAGCTCCATGACGGTCACAGCGTGCATAGTGAGTCTCGCCCCCGTATACTCCGAAGTTCCCCTAGCTAGGGCCATATAGACTGGGAGCATGTCCGACGCGTGCCTATCGACCGCCGCCCCCGTCCGAATATCCTCGACAAGCTTAGCGGCGGCCTCGCGCCCCACAACCTCAGCCCTCTTACCCTTCTCTCCAAGGCTATCAGACCCCATGATAGACCCTTCAAACTCGGCCCACAAAGTTATACCGCTCCCCGGCCCCAGGTGGGGGTCACGGCCTGGCTCATAGTATTCCAAGTCTATGGCTGGGTTGATACCCAGCTCTCTCCTAATGACTTCCGCCGCAGCTCTCGCTTGCCTCTCGGCAACGTGCCTGGGAAGCCTCACCGCGTGGCTCAGACCCCTAATAGAGTGGAGGCGGCCCCGCTCCACGAGCCGAACCGCGCTTAGCCGGCCGGGGGGAGAGGGAATTCTTGCCTCAACTATTCCTCCGCCACGGGGGTAGTGGCCCCTCCGGAGGAGACGGATCTCGATTCTGTACCCGAACAGTTCGAGGAGCCTCCTCAGCACGAATCTAACATAGTCGATAGTCGGAGCCATCTTCACGTCGGTACCGCCGATTATCCTCAGCTCTACAGGCCCCGGCGCGTACGCGAGAGCCGGGAGCAGGGCCTGCAAGAGTAGGGATATGCTTCCCGCCGTCCCAATGTTAATCTCGAATCTTCCGCTCCTTATAGGGCCGGGCCAGAACTCGATCTCCCGGCTGCCAATCTCGAGGCCCTTGACCCTAGCCCCGGTAATCTGGGCTAGCGCTCGCACAGCGGTTAGGTGCTGCGGCCTCAGGCCAGGGTTCCTCCTCTTAGCCCTTATGTTGATAACGCGGACCGGCACGCCTAGGACTGCTGACAGCGCAACGGCTGTTCGAAGTATCTGCCCCCCGCCCTCACCCATCGAGCCGTCGATTACCACGGGCTTAGCCATCAATTGTCAGCCTCCTCAGCCTCTCCTCGAAGCCTATCCTCTTTAGGTCGTCTACGATCTCCTCCGGTATGCAAGACAACCAGTCCTCCCCCCTCAGAATTCTCTCCCGTATCCTCGTGCCACTACACTCCTCCCTCCTATGCATCTCCGGCCGGATCGCCGCAAGACCCATATCCTCGAACAGCATAAGCACGAGCTGATTACCAGAAACGACACCGTCAAACTCGGGCAGAAGCATGCGGAGATACTGGACCCAGACCTTGTTCATAGCTATATCCTGAACAGGAACTATTTTGACACGCCTGCAGTAATCAGCTCCGAACCGGCTGCGGAGAAGCTTCTCCAGCAGCATGAATCTCTCCCCAGCAGTCAGCGGATTCTTTATGGAGAAGCTGTCTTGGGCGCTCCCTATGACAATAATTACCTCGTCAGCAAGCTCTAGGGCTTGACTAATAGTTGCGAGGTGCCCCTGGTGGGGAGGCTGAAATCTTCCCGGGACCACGAGCCGCTTATACTTCCTGACACCACTCATCGTCGCTCCCCGCGGTGCAACGATAAGGCCCTTGCACCCGGCCTTTAATAAGCCCTCATCGCTAGCGAGGCCGCGGAGGGTTGGAGGTGCCTAGGCACCCCGAGCTGGAGAGCGTCTTAAAGAGTGCGCAGGAGTATGACGAGAACGTGCTGAGACTAGCCAAAAGATTCGGCTATCTGCCCTACATGGTGCGTAGATACATAGAGATCCTCGGGAGTGACGGCGCGCTAGAGCTCCTGAGAGCCAACGAGGAGCCCCTGCCCGAGTATCTGCGGTGCAACGACTACCTAATCAGCTGCGACGCCCTAGCCAGGCGCCTCGAAGGCAAGGGAGTCAGGCTAAGGCACGAGCCCAAGTTCTCGCCTCTAGCATACAGAATCCTGGAGAGCCCCGTGGCCCCCGGAGCCCTGCACGAGCACCTACTAGGATACTACTATTTGCAGGGCCCTGCATCAATGAGCGTGGTACACGCCCTGGAGCCCGAGCAGGGGAATAGAGCGCTAGACATGGCAGCCGCCCCCGGGGGAAAGGCTACCCAGATACTGCAACTAGCTAGAGATCAGGCTTTGCTTGTTGCCGTGGAGAAGAATAGGAGGAGAATACGGAGTCTACGAGCCAATATGCAGAGGATGAGGTTCACAAGGTACATCCTGCTCCGGACCGACTCGCGCTTCCTCCCCATGAAAAGCGTGTTTGACAAGGTACTCCTAGACGCGCCCTCAACCGGCGAGGGCATAATAAGGAAGGACCCCTCGCGGAGGAGGAGTAGGACCCCTAGAGATCTAGCTATAATTCACGAGCTCCAAGTCGAAATGCTACTCAAAGCTATCGACTACGCTAAGAGGGGGGCCCACATAGTCTATGCCGCGTGCACCCTAGCACCGGAGGAGGGGGAGATGGTTATAGACGCGGTCCTGCGGGCCGCGGAGGAAAGAGTTGACGTTGAGAGGCTCCCCATAAAATATCCCTCACCCGGAGTGACCAGATACTTCGGCGTTAGCCTGGACCCGCGTGTACGATACTGTGGGAGGTTCTGGCCCCATATTCACGGGTCGGAGGGGTTCTTCCTATGCAGGCTAGTAAAGCTCCGAGACTGAGGCGGGCTAGACGCGAGGAGGAGCGGCTGTTCGAGGCCTTCTGCAGGGACGCGGGCTTCGAACCAGCCGAGTGCGCTGCCGGGGTCTACGCCCTCGAGGTGCCCGGAGGGTCCTATGTCGAGCTTTTTGACCCCCCGAGAGAGGTGCTCGAGTTCGCCGAGAAGCACCTCGACATGATAGTCTACTCAGTAGGCCTCTACCTCGGCCTCGCCGACACAGCGAAGCAGAGGTTCCGGCCGAGCCTCCCCCTAGCACACCGCTTAGCCGAGAAGTGCGAAGCCGACAGGTGCTGCCGCGTAGATTCCCGCGGAGAGAAGAGGTTCCTCTATGGGAGACAAGTCATACCCGTGCACGCGCCGCCTAGAAAGGTATGCATTGTAACTAACAGCCTAGGCGAGGCCCTAGGCTGGGCCAGGGTTCTGGTTAAGTCTAAAAATGGGAGGCCTAAGACTACGCTAGTGCCGGTCATCGACCTGGGATGGTACTTGAGGAGAGGCGGTTAGAGATGGCGAAGCCGGGAAAGAATGATCTGGTATTGATCGAGTATAGTATGTGGGCGGAGAACGGTAAGAAAGAGCTCGTAGACACTACCGATGAGGAGATCGCTAAGAAGGAGGGTAAATACGATCCTAACAGGAAATACGGCCCTATACCTGTGGTCCTCGGATCCGGGAGCCTACTAGAGCCTGTGGAACAGGCCCTATACGATATGGAAGAGGGCGAGGAGAAGGAGATAGTCATACCCCCGGAGAAGGGCTACGGCGAGCGCAGGGAGGACCTAGTAGTTAGGGTTAGCAGGAAGAGGCTTAGGGAGGCTGGCATCAGAGCGGCTGTTGGCGAGGAGGTAGAGATAGGTGGTAGGAAGGGGAGGATAATCCGGGTGACCGAGCGCTTCGTGTTCATAGACTTCAACCATCCACTAGCCGGCAAGAAACTCTATGTTAGGCTGGCTCTGAAGAGGATAGTCAAGAGCGATGAGGAGAAGATCAAGCTCCTAGCCGTAAGGTATCTCCGCCTACCCGAGGACGCGATAAAGGTTGAGAAGGCGGGCGAGGGCGAGTACGTGCTCGTGCTTCCCTCGGAAACACTGCTCCTTAGAGACTTAGAAGCGATACTTCTCAGCATGCTTGAGAGCATCTATAAGATGACCGGGGCCCGCAAGATACGGATCGCTATAGACGTGGAGTTCAAGCGTGAGGAGAAAGAGGAGGAAGCCGCGGAAGAGGGGGCCACGGGGGAGTCCAGCGAGGGCGAGGGCGCTAGTCAATAACTCCTGTAGCCCTCGCGAGCTTCTCCGCCGCGCTCCTAGTGAGGCCTTTTTCTCCCAGTATCGTGTAGCGCTCTGGTCTAATAGTCGCCGCGCGGACGAGCGCCTCAATCACCTCTTCGGGCGTCACACCTAGCTCCTTGGCTGTGGTTGGAGCCCCAACGAAGCGGAGCCTCCTCCTGAGGACCCTCCACTTTATCCCGTGGAGGTAGCCCATGAGGATAGTCCCGACCGCGACCGCTTCCCCATGCAGGGGAGGGTTCTTGGCTACAAGCGATAGGGCGTGGGCGAACAAGTGCTCCGACCCGCTCGCAGGCCTAGTGCTACCCGCTATACCCATAGCCACACCACTACTCACAAGAGCCTCGAGCAGCACCCTATACCCCTCGACGGTTCCGAGCGCGATCTCCCTGTAGAATGCGAGCACGTGTTTCGCGCTGAGGAGCGCTAGGCTAGCGCTGTACTCGCCATAGTACTCCCCCTTGAGCTTATGCGCCAGTCTCCAGTCCCTCACGCTGATGAACTTCCCTACTAGGTCGCCGAACCCCGCAATATTGTATCTTCTTGGAGCTTTCATTATAATATTAACATCTATGAAAATAAGGTTCGGCATCTTTGCTTTCCTAGACACGGGCCTATCGAAACCCTTCAGACTAGCGAAGGGGCTAGTAATCCCGTCGTGGCTAGCGACTGTTGGATAACTTACCCAGCTCTTCCCCAGCTTATAGGCGGCATACTTGGATATGTCAATCGAGCGCCCACCGCCCAGGCCGATGAGAACATCGATCCTATCACTCCTGAGATCCTCAACTATTATATCAGCTGTCGAAACGCTAGCGTCAGTGGCAACAACCTCTACAGGCGTTACCCCCACGTCTTCCAAAGCCTCTTTGACCAGAGGGTACACTTTCCTCCTGATCGTGTTCCCCATAATGACCGCGGCGAGTTCTGCCCGCGGGAACACTCGGCGGAAGTGTTTTCCGAATCGCGATGAGATCCCGAAGCCCACTATCACGTTTCTGGGCAGCTCTATCTCGTGGGCGCCGCCTTCAGCGTTCAACAGTCTCACCCTTAATATTCGCTGGAGTGGTCCATGGAAATCTTCCCGACAGCTATTTCCGATAACCTCTACGCTACTAGGAGTAAGGATAAACCTATTACTCTATCCCTAGGACCCAAGTGCTGATCCGGGGCGCTGAAGCCGAGAGGTGCTATAGAGTTGCTCGGACCGGGCAGGGAGCTAATTAACCAGGAGAAACTCGCGAAAGCCCTTCACGGAACAACTACTGTCGGCATCGTGACTCGGGACCACGTGGTTCTGGCGGCTGATAAGCGTGCGACCGCTGGCACGCTCATCGCAAGCAGAAGAGTAAAGAAAATAGTTAAGATAAATGAGTACAGCGCAATGACTATATCCGGTCTCGTGGCCGACGCCCAGAATCTCGCCGATATCGTTAGAGAGGAAAGCAGATACTACCTCCTCTCTACGGGAGTGAGGCTCTCGGTCAAAGGCATAGCAACACTCCTCGCAAACATACTCTTCTCGAGCAAGTTCTTCCCCTACATAGTCCAGCTAATAGTTGGGGGATACGATGTGAAGCCTAGGCTTTACGTTCTCGACCTGTATGGGAGCATAACTGAGGAGAAATACGCTGCAACAGGCTCGGGCTCCCCGGTAGCGTACGGAGTCCTAGAGGAGAACTACCGCGATGATCTTACGGTGGACGAGGCAATCGATATTGCAAAGAGGGCTATACGGACCGCAATCCTAAGAGACTCTGCTACTGGGGATGGGATAGACGTTGTAGTAATCGGCAAAGACGAGTTCAGAGAGATGTTCGTCCCCTTCAAGCCATAGAGCACCTCGACTCACCACAAATTTATATTCCCCACTTGCCGTTTACCCAACTGAACGCCGCAGAAAATCCCTCAACATGCGGCAGCCCGGCATCCTAGTAGGGATCCGGGCCCGGGCTACGATGTCCTGCTAGGGAGTGATCGCCTCTTTAATAGAAAATAAGCCATGCTCGGAGGTGCCTGAGATGTCAGATCAGAAGAACGAGAAGGAAGGTCGCACACAGCATGGACTATCGAGGAAGCAGATTATACTCATGCTATGGCAAGCCCTGAAGGATGCGGGAATCTCTGGGATAGAGTTCGAAGGTCCCGAGATAGCTGTGTACGTGTCTAATCCGAAATATATTCTTGAGAATGAAAAGATAGTTAGTAATCTAGCGAAAACAATCAGAAAGCGCATAGTAGTGAGATCAAAGAAGCGTTTAAGCCCGGAGGAGGCCAGAAAGTTCATCCTACAAGTAATACCTAGGGAAGCGGGAGTCACGCCAGAAGACATCCAGTTCGACGATGTATTAGGGGAGGCTAAGGTACTAGTGCAGTACCCTGACAAGATAGGGATGAACCTGCGCAGACTCCAGAACTTAGTTCTGGGTGAGACCGGCTGGAGAATACAAATTATAAAGAAGCCGTTACTAAAAAGTGAGATCCTAGAGAGGATAATCGGCCACTACCTAGAGAAGCCCAAGGAGAGGAGGAAAGCGCTGCGAAGCATTGGCGAGAGGGTCTTCCGCGACATGATCATAGGTACCCGGCACGTGAGAGTCATAGGGTTCGGCAGCTTCGGCGAGGTGGGGAGGAGCGCTATACTAGTTGACACTGGCGAGTCGAAGATCCTTCTAGACGCTGGAGCTTCCCCCTCGGGCTCCGGACCGGACGCGTATCCAATGTTCCACGCACCCGAGTTCCGAGTAGAGGACCTGGACGCGGTAGTCGTGACTCACGCCCATCTCGACCACGTCGGAATGCTCCCCCTACTCTTCAAGTACGGCTACAGGGGGCCCGTCTACATGACGGAGCCAACTCGAGACATAGCTATACTCGTGCTCAAGGATTACATCGAGCTTATGAGGCGCGAAGGCAGAGACCCGCCGTATACGCTGAAGGACGTGGAGACAATGCTCAACTACACGATAACCGTGCCATACAATACTGTTACCGACGTAGCACCCGATACCAAGCTCACATTCAGCAACGCCGGCCACATACTCGGGAGCGCCGTAGCCCACCTCCACATAGGACAGGGCCTATACAACATCCTCTACACGGGCGACATCAAGTACTACAGGATAAAGGGTGATAAGAGCACGCGCCTCCTACCACCGGCAGCTTATCAGTTCCACAGGATCGAGGCAATAATAATAGAGTCCACGTATGGCGCTACGGAGACGCAGAGCAGGGAGGAGGCTGAGAAGGAGCTCATCGAAATGGTTAACAAGATATACAAGAGAGGCGGCAAGCTCCTCGTACCCGTCATGGCCGTCGGAAGAGGACAGGAGATACTCGCCGTACTCAACAGGGCGTATAAGGAAGGGAAGATACCCCCCGTGAAGATATACGTCGACGGCATGGTTTACGAGGTGACAGCAATATACACAGCATACATGAACTTGTTAGCGAAGCCCATTAGAGAGGCGATAGAGCGCGGGGAGAACCCGTTCATATCCGACATAACAATCTACGTCCGCGACTCCGATAAGCGGCAGGAAGCAATCTATTCGAGCGAGCCAGCTATAATACTGGCCACAAGCGGCATGATGCAGGGAGGACCCATACTAGAGTACTTCAAGGCCCTGGCCGAAGATCCGAAGAACGCCCTCGTATTCGTTAGCTACCAGGCTCCAGGCACGCTGGGTAGGAGGATAGTCGAGGGGGAGAGGGAGATAATGTTCGAGGAAAACGGCGTTCTCAAGCCAGTGAGAGTCAAGCTGGAGGTCAAGAGAATTGAGGGCTTCACGGGCCATGCAACCAGGAGCGAGCTCCTAATGTACCTCAGGCACCTCAGGCCTAAGCCGAGAACTATAATACTAAATCATGGAGAGTATCCCGCACTCACGAGCCTAGGCCTAGCCATAAAGAGGTCGTGGGAGAGGCTCGGCTACAAGACGCCGCCAGAGATATTGATCCCCGAGAATCTCGAGTCCATAAGGCTCTACCCGAGGTACTATAAGAAGAACATCTCGCTCTTATACCACTAGCAGCCTGGATCAAACAGCTTTAGCGGCCTCCCAGACGCGATCGCCGGGCCTGTGAATTATTTTCACCGCTCTCCCCCTCCTCTCCCCGCTGAGCTTCTCCCTTATCTCCTCGGACGACAATAGAGCCTCCCCGACAGCCACTGCAACGCCCGTGTCCTCGTCGACGACCACGACTATACTCCCAGCATCGAAATCGTCTAGAGAGCGTATGCCGGGAACCATGAGGTCCGCTCCTCTACCTACTGCCTTCGTCGCTCCCCTATCAACCACTACTCGGGGGAGCCAGTCAGCCCCCTTCTTAATGAGGTAGAGCAGAACCGGGACGAGCCTACCCTTGGAGTCGCGGAAAAACATTGGGATCCCATCTACAATGTATAGCTCAACATCGCTCACAAGCGCGTATTCTATGCTCGCCTTTCCAAGCTGTAGATTAGGATACAGCTTTGAGATCTCGCCGAGAAACCTCTTCGACTCTTTCTTCGAAAGCTTGTACCTCTTAGAGGCCTTCACTAAGCTCCACCCAGAGCACTCTAATGCGGGAGAATACAGTTTTTAAACCGGTGTGACCCGGAGCGTAGTCGGAGCGGTAGCGTATAGCTAATCCAATGCGTGGTGACAAGCTATGGCAGTGCAGAGTGGGGGCACCTTCAGAGTCATGCAGGAGTTCCTCGACCGTGAGGTTCTCATAAAACTCAAAGGGGGACGCATGCTCTCGGGCACGCTAGAGTCGTACGATGGCCACCTAAACATATTGTTAAAGAATGCCAAAGAGATTATTCCCGAAACCTCGGAGAAGAGGAACCTAGGCACAGTGCTGGTACGCGGGGACAACGTTATAGTTGTAAGCCCGGTCTTCTGATGAGGGGGTGCCTAAGAGATGGGCAAGGGAACACCCAGCTTCGGGAAGCATGGGAGAAGCAAAACACACATCGTCTGCCGCAGGTGCGGTAGGAGAGCGTTCAACGTGGCGAAGGGCTACTGCGCCGCCTGTGGCTTTGGCAGGAGCAAGCGCATGAGGAGGTACCGCTGGCAGAATAAGAAGGTGAACCGGGTCCGAATCGTGTAAGCCCCGGGGGGCCGGAGCACCCTTTTATAACACGCATTCTCTACGCCCGTCCCCGGGAGGTAGGAATGCCGTTAGACCCCTCGGTGGAGAGCGTTTTCCGCGGGAACCTCTCAAAGATTCTCCGCATCGCGGAGGAAAAGGGTCTGGACGCCATAATCCTCTCCTCGGAATCCAATATCGCTTACTCAACTGGAATACGGTCCCCAAGCGGGGCGGCAATCGTTAGCGACAAATGCGGGAACACGCTGGTAGTCCCACTCCTCGATTATTACAGGATAATGGCGCTTGCCCCGAGAGGCTTCGATGTGTATGCGGCATACAGGGGCGCGGAAGAGGGGCTCGAGGCAGATATACCGCCGAGCAGGCTGCTGCGCGGAGGCATTGTAAGCGCTGTACACGAATTAATTGAGAAGTGCGGCGCCAAGAAAATAGGCGCCGATCTCTCGAGCATTAGCTACTCCCTAGCGAAGCCCCTGCAGGAAAAGTTTGAGCAGCTCGTAGATGTAGCAGGCGACATCCAGAAGGCGCGGTCCGTAAAGAGCGATGGAGAGCTCTCGCTCATAGGAGACGCTATCAGGATCGCGGAGCGAGCTTTCGAGAAGATATACTACGCGCTCTCAGAGGGCTATACCGAGGCGTCCGCCGCCGGGGAGCTTATACACGCGATGCTCGGCCTGGGAGCATGGGGAGAAGCGTTTCCGCCGATAGTAGCGTTCTACTCGAACACGGCATTCCCCCATCACACGCCAACGCAGCTCGTGCTGGGCAGGCCGGGGCCCGTGCTAGTGGATTGGGGCGCCATAAGCCAGGGTTATAGGAGTGATATGACGAGGACTTGGTGGCATGGGGGAGCGGCTCCCGAGAGGTTTAGGTCGGCGATCGAAACCGTGCTCGAGGCCCACGATGAGGCTATCGACACTATCTCCGCAGGCGTGGAGGCGTGGGAGCCGGACAACGCAGCAAGAAGAGTCCTCTCTAGAGCCGGCCTTCTGAAGTACTTCATACATGGCCTAGGACACGGGGTCGGCGTAGACATACACGAGGCCCCCTATCTCAGGCCTGGCGCTAAGACTGTTCTGGAGCCTGGAATGGTGGTGACCGTGGAGCCCGGCGTATATATAAATGGCGCGTTTGGGATACGCATCGAGAGCATGGTTCTCGTGACTCCCAGAGGAGCTAGGGTTCTCACGTCTACCGCTAGGATACTCCCCTAGAAAGCACGACCTGGCTTGCCGGGCGGGTCATTAGACCCGTTCCTCCTCATACACGGCCCTCCTCTCCGGGGGCCGTTTCAGGGCAGAGCGCGCTTCACCCCCGCCCGGCAAGCCTCATAGAGCTATGGTGGTGCGGGGGGTGGGATTTGAACCCACGCAGGCCTACGCCAACGGGTCTTAAGCCCGCCCCCTTAGGCCAGGCTCGGGCACCCCCGCCCAGCTCCGAGGGGCTCAGTTCAAAGTTTACTATCCCCGGGCCACATATATCCTGTGGGTGTATCGAGCGTGTCTAGCCTAATCCATACAGCTAGGTGCCTCGACGAGGTACTGGGCCTTATCTCTGTTCTACGCGAAACCGCGGAAATAATAGACAAAGATAACCTAATACCCGAGCACGTCGTCAGGACCATGAGGGAGGAAGGCGTCTTCGACCTTAGAAACGAGAGCCTCGGATCCTTCCTATGCAAGATAAGAGCCATAGCATCAGTATCTCCAGCGGTTGCGCACACGCTCCTCGTACACGCGAGCGCCTGGCTCTCAGCCAACATGCCGGACTTAGAGGATGGCCAGATCCTGGCGCTGAGCGTAACAGAGCCTGGCGGAGGCACAGATATCAAGTCATCCCTAAAGAGCACCGTAGAGAGCGTTGACGGCGAGCTCAAGCTTAGCGGGACAAAAATATTCACGAGCAACGCTCCCTACGCGGACGCGTTCGTAGTGTTGGCCCACGGACCGGCAGGACCCACACTATACCTAGTCCCCAAGTCTAGCTCTGTAGAGTACGAGTTGCTAGACATAACGGGGCTACGCGGGACGGGAGCTAGCATAGTCCGCTACAAGAGCGCGCCGGCCAGGAGAGTAGGGATGCCTGGTAAGGGTGTTCGAGAGGCCCTAAGAGGCATCAACCTTGGAAGGCTCGGCTACGGCGCCATAGCCCTAGGCATAATAGATGCCAGCCTAGACATAATTGTGAGCACGGGGCGAGAGAAGGTCATCTTCGGGAGAGAGCTCCTAACCTACCAGGGAATTAAGTGGACCATAGCCGACCTCCACTCGAGGATGCGAGCCATAGAGGCCCTCATCGAGTCCGTCGTAAGAGGGGCGGAAAACACGTGGAGCATAGACCCGGAAATAGCTGCGATAGTGAAAGTACTAGGCGCCAGGGCGGCCCAGGACGCGGCGTGGGCGGCAACACAAATCTTAGGGGGCAGGGGACTCGCTAGGTGGAGCATCACCGACCGCCTACAGAGGGACGCGCGGGCCCTCGACATCGGCGAGGGCGCTAGAGAAGTGCTACTAGATTACATCTCCTCTGTCGCAATAAAAAGCCGGACCGGCTAGCGACTTAACTATAATCCCCTGCCCAATGCAATACCAATGGGGTGCAAAACTGTTGAACAGAGCGATCGCGTACACGCTCGTGATCATAATACTTGCCGCCGCCGCAGGAGCAATAATATACGCTAAAAAAAGCGGTAACGAGCAACAACAGGGGAGCCCTCAGAGCACAACTAGCGGCCACCCAACAATACTCAACCCCAACCCCGCGGCTACCGTTAGAACAGTTACCCTCCAGCTGGGGCCAGGCTCCAACGTGACAGTATACGTCGAGGGAATAACCTATGTGGGACCGGCGAACGGCTCAGCGAACACAACGAGGTATAACACTACAGTGAACCTAACCATAACCGGTTATAAATGGCCGTTCGCCAACGCGACAGTAGAGCCCGGTGAGAACGCCCAGAACCAGACCCTACCCCTCTTCTTCCTCGAAGCCCCTAAGGAGCTCATCGGAAAGCAGCACTTAGCAGCGCCCATATCGCTCCCGGGAATAAGGGAGGGTCTTTGCGTGAACCTCAGTCTAGTCGCCAGCAATGATAC
>WAOS01000024.1 GCA_015521185.1 Desulfurococcales archaeon
ATAGGAGTCCGTCCGTGGGCTCGGAGATGTGTATAAGAGACAGGGGCTATTGCGTGGGCGAGCCCTAAGCCGCTGTTGGTGAACGCCATACCTGCCATAGTGGCCGCCGCGTGTAGGAGGTCCCAGCCCTCTCCTTCCCGCAGCGCTCTGGGAGCGGTAGTGAATATGAGCGCGGCCGCCTTCTCCGCGAGAGCCTCGCTAAAGGGGTTCGAGGCGGTGCTCGCAATACTCTCCAGCGCGTGACTGAGAGCGTCTACAAGCGCGCCAACGCGCACGCGCTCCGGCGCGCTCCTGGGCAGATCAGGGTCTAGAACGGAGGCGTGGGGGACAACTTCGAAGCTTCCAACAGCTATCTTCACACGCTCGCCTCCAGGACCCTCACCAACGAGGACTATGCCGTAGCTCGCGTCGCTGCCAGTGCCGGAAGTAGTTGGAACAGCGATGAGATAGGGCTTCTCAAACTCTACCCCGAGAGGGTTGAAAGGAGCCACATCACTAACGCTAAGCCCAGGCCTCTTAGCAAGGACACTCGCAGCCTTGGCAACATCAATTACACTGCCGCCC
Organism: Desulfurococcales archaeon; assembly: GCA_015521185.1. Classification (GTDB taxonomy): domain Archaea; phylum Thermoproteota; class Thermoprotei_A; order Sulfolobales; family Acidilobaceae; genus S143-63. The sequence goes on from WAOS01000024.1 coordinate 565, forward strand.
CCGATAGCGATCACCGCATCAACATCCCTCGCTAGAGCCGAGGCTTTCTCGGCGACGCTCACAGGGGGCTCGGGAGGAACATCGCTAAACACTCTGACCTCATACGAAGAACTAAGCGAGTCTATTATCTCCCTTACATGTGGAAGGTTAACTATGACTCCGTCACTAACGATGAGAACTCGCTTAACACCCCACACATTTAGGAGACCAGCTATAGCCTCTCCCGCGCGCTCCCCCCATAGAATTCTCCTGGGAAAACCGAGCTCCGCCAAACCGGACACCCACGATAATATTTTGAGCCCGCGAGCATAAACGTGCTGTCCGCACTCATGAGATGGCCGGCGGGTAAGCACTGAGAAGGGCGAAGTGGGGGGTACACACTCATCCGGCCCGGGGGGTCCCCCCGCGCGCCGCCCGGGCCTCGGTGGACTAGTCACTCTATATTGAGTAGGCCACAGCAATAAAACCTACTGGTTAGAGAACGAGCACAACCCCCGAGCTTTTTCCCCTCGCTCATATACGCACATCCAGTGGTGTCCGCTGTGGATACGGACATAGTTATTGTTGGCGCCGGGGTTAACGGGCTGGCTGCTGCCAAGGTTCTTGCCGGCGAAGGCTTGAGAGTGCTGGTTATCGATGCTAACCCGTTCCCCGGAGGCCTCGCCGGCGGCTTCCCCGGGATTGCTGATAGCATGTTCGCCTACGCCATAGGCCTGGTCCCGGGAGAAGTTGACAAGTTCCTAGGCATAGGGCTGAGCAGTCTACTGCACGAGCCGGATCCCAGCTGGGTCGATATGGGCGGCGACGGCGAGATACTTTTCAGGTGGTGGAGGAGTAGGAGCAGGCTCCACGAGGAGGCGCGCGAGAGAGGATTGCCTGGCCTCGAGGGCCTGCTAAGGCTTGTCGACAGCTTCTGGGCCTGCTACAAGCGCGCAGGACTCTACTACACGTGGGAGCCTCCGAGCCCGGACCGGGCTGCGGCGGCCCTCGGAGAATGCGGTGATAACGCTGCAAGACTATTGGAGGAGTCTAGCTCTCGGGTCTTGAGAGAGTATCTCCCCGTTCACGCGTGGAGCCTAGTCCTGTACCCGTCAATGTACAATAGCAATGGCTTCGCCCTGGCCTACTACCTTCAGAATAGCAACGTTTGGAGCCTCCCCCTCGCTGGTACGAGGCTCGTATCTCATAGGCTCTACGAGCTCGCGCGCTCGGCAGGGGCGGAGTTCCTGCTTGGCGAGATGGTTGTTGGACTAGAGGTTAGCAATAGTGGGGTTGCGGGTGTCCGGACCGCTGGGGGGCGAAGGATTAGTGCTAGAGCAACGCTATACGCCGGCCCGATATTCTCCCTCCCGCGATTGGAGGGTGCGGGGAGACTATTAGAGGAGTGGGAGATCCGAGCGCTCAGGCTTATGTCTAGGAGGAGGCTGGACGTAGTCCGCGTCGACTACTATGTTAGGAGGAGGCCTTCTCCTCCTAGAGAGGAGGGCTGGAGGGGCTGGCCCATTATTGTTTACTGGACCGAGCGGGGCGGGGGCGAGTACACGTATCCCTCCCTTTACGCCGGGAACCCGCTTCTCGTTCAGGGTAGCGGCGGCATACGTGATCCTTTCAATCCTCTACCACCTGGAGTGGAAGAGGAAGATATTATTGTCGCATACGTGAGGGGGCGTAGAGAACAGGAGAGGTGCTGCTTCAACTCTACGGGGCATCCAGACCATGTGCCAATGGTGGACCCGTACCTCATGGATAAGAGGCCTCTCCCGGGCTGGGCTAGCTATAAGACGAGCGCGCCGGGCCTCTACCATGGGAGCGCTAGCAGCTACCCGGGAGGAGAGGTTAATCTCGTCGCCGGGCTCAACGCTGCTATGCGCATACTAGTCGATTTGGGCTACCGTGACCGGGCGGAGAGGATCAGGAGGAGCCTCGAGAGCTTGGCTTTCAGCGGGAAAAAGCCTAGTGGGGGAGGCCTACTTTCCTAGGGCGGACTTAAGGGCTTTGGGGAACGCTTGTAGGAGTGGGAACGCTATCATCGCTATACCCAGGGCCGCCACTAGGTCTCCCACTAGCCTGGCCCATATTGCCCAGCCCATGCTGCTCCAGAGGCCTGGCTCGCCGTTGGGCAGGATTAGGCCCTTGATCGCCCAGTACCCGTTTGCCTGTGCTACACTCATCTGAGCGAGCATCAGTATTCCCAGGCTAAGTATTATCTGCAGGTAGAAGCCTGCCCCGACAAGTATTGCTGCCTTCCTAGCCGTGCGTAGGAAGCTGTCGCTGACAGCGCCGCTAAGGTAGAACGCTACCACCCACATTAGCATAGTCGGCACTCCGTATGCTAGAGGCATTGCCAGGTGGGCGTGGACCATTGTGGCCTGGGACCCGTGGAGGTAGTAGTTGACTACGGGCAGGTTTATGAGGCCCGCTCCGAACGCCACCACTCCTATGGCTCCTCCAAAGGCAGCGACAAGCACGAAGGTGAGCAGAGTCTTCTGGAGCTCGGTCTTGACCTCGCCCCTCTTCCACAGCACTAGCGCGTACGCTATTAGGAATCCTATGGGGAGGACCTCTAGCGTGCTTATCGCTGCGCCAACGTACATCCAGAACGTTGGCTCGCCTCCCCAGTAGTAGTGGTGCGCCGTACCTATCATTCCAGTAGCTATCTCCAGGCTCGCGTCTAGACCCGCGACGGCGACCGCTAGCTTTGGCGGTACGAGGCCCGCTATTACTAGGAGTATTAGGAGTATCGGTATGACGATGGCGGGCCAGAAGCCCTCGACGAAAGCGTGAATTGTTATCCACCGGAAGTACTCGTCCATCGTGAAGTTGGAGAAGGGCTTGACGAATGGCAGGGCCCCTATGAAAGCTCCCATCGCTGTGCCTGCCAGCCCTATGCTCAGTATCTTGAGTAGAGCGTTGAACGGGTACTGGTTCTGCCTAGCAGCCTTATAGGTTACGAGCGCTAGATAGGCTAGTAGAGCCGCAACCAGTACTAGCCACAAGGTGCCAAGGCTCACCACAGGCCTCCCCTGGCTGCCGATGACAAACCACAGGGGCTCCGGGATCTTGCCTAGGTAGCTCAGCCATACTCCTAGCAGGCCTAGCAGCGCCACCGTGCCGCCCGCTCCTAGTATGGCGAGGGCCTTACTGTTGGTGAGCTTCACGCCGAAGTATGGGAGCGTGAACAGGGCGAAGCTCACCCATGTTACGGCGATCCAGAGTATTGCTAGGTTGTAGTGGAGGCCTCTTGCAACGTTGAAGGGCAGAATGTTGTGCGTGTCTATCCCGTACATGGTCGGCTCCGTGTACATATGCATAAGGTAGCCGCCTAGGAGGCCCTGGATCATGAGCCCGAGCATTGCGAGAGCCATTCCGAGTAGAGCGAGCCTTTGCGCGCTGCTAGGGCTCGGCAGATTCACGACTATCCTCTCGTCCCTCCAGTAGTCTAGGAACTTAATGACGACGTAGCCGGCCAGAGGCATTATTACTAGGAGCAGTATGAACATTGTGAGCCAGGTAGCCCGGACCGGGTCGTGGCTAGCCTCTACGAGGCCCGGAGTATAGGGGAAGCCATTGGTGTATCCCTGCATAGCTATAAGAGCCGTCCACGTGTAGTAGGAGACTATCTTCCTAATGTCCTCGTCGCTCAGGAGCCCGTCGGCAAGCCTGTTCTCGCCGAACTCATCTTTAAAGAACTTCTTGAAGAAGTCGAGGCCTGCCTGGTAGCCAGCCTCGACGGCGGGGCTCACAACGAAAATCTTGCCACCTTCAAGCTGCTCCACGCTGGCCTTTCCAGTAGTGTTCTGAGCGTCCTGTATAAACTTCAGCATGTACGCCGTATAGTCCATGCCCATGTAGCCGCCGAAGCCCAGAATGCTACCGTAGTCCTGCAGCCCATACCTCTGCACTAGGGCTTTGCCCTCGACTATGTCATTGCCCGTGAAGAGCACGCCATTCGGCCCCCTCACCTCTTCCGGCACTGGTGGTAGGTGCTGGAATGTGTAGGCGGCACCGGCAAAGTACACTAGATATACGAGTATTGCTGCCGCGAGCACGACCTTGCTCCAGCCATTACCGTTACGGGCCAACTAGTACACCCCATTCTAGCGGAGTATTCGATAATGTGATCGAAACATTAGGTCATATATGGTTAGGAGTTAACCGGGTTAACCCCCTCGCCGCGTACCTACGCCCCGTTAAAACCCCGTGCCGTCCCAGCGGGGAACAGAGGGGCGCTAGTAGTGAAGGCCCTCGTCATCGAAGCGGAACCCTGCGAGACCGTCAAGAAGCTCGCGCCAAGCTCCTATGTCGGCTTCAGAATGCTCTCATGCGGGAAAATAGAGCACTTGCTCATCGCTGATAACCAGGTTAGAAGAGTCAGGAAGGGGTGCGAGAATTGCGTGCTCGGGGTTCTAGTGAGAAGCGGCCACCTTATAGGACAGCCCAGCATAACGAAAAGCGGTAAGCTACGCTTCATCGTGGCTGACACCGTGGATACGAGGCGAGTCATAAGGAAGTATGGATCCCAGGTGGTTTCCAGCGAGCAAGTCGACATTAGGGGTATATCGCTTACGAGGAAGCAGAGGGAGATAGTTGAGATGCTTGCTAGCAACGAGAACATAAGCAGTATCGCTCGAACTATGGGCATAAGCAAGGCGGCCGCTTGGAAGCTTGTAAAGAAGACTCTGAGGAAAGTGGCTAGGCTGCACGCGGGCTAGGATTTTATCGTAGCGCCCACGCCCACCACCTACTCCTCGGGGGAGGGTGCGCCAAAATGGCTAGGTATATTGAGAAACTCACACCTGTATCGGAGGCTTTACGCCTCCTAAAAGAGAGGGTTAGCCCTATCGAGGAGTGGTTCGACGCTCCCGTCTGGGAGGCTAACGGGATGGTTCTCGCGAGAGACGTACACGCCCCGATAGACTGGCCCCCTAGGGACAGAAGTGCCTACGACGGTTATGCCGTGAGGAGCGTGGATACGCCTGGGAGGCTTAAGCTCGTGGGCTCTGCGACCATAGGGAGCATCCCCGCGATAAGGCTCGGCCCTGGAGAGGCAGCATACGTTACCACAGGAGGCTTTCTCCCGGAGGGGGCCGACGCTGTTGTTCCCGAGGAGAACGCTAGTGTCGAGGGCGGACACGTAATTATTGACCAGAGGGTGGAGCCCGGCAGCTACGTGGACAAGCGGGGCAGCCTCGTCTCGAAGGGGCAACTAGTGGCGAAGCGCGGCACTGTACTAACAGTATTAGACATAGCAGGCCTAGTCGAGTCGGCAATAACAGAGGTGCCCGTGTATAGGAGGGTTAAGATAGCGATCGTCAGCACTGGCAACGAGCTCATCTACCCGGGCGAGCCCGCGTGGACAGCTCGCGAGATCCTGTCTGGAAAGGTTGTGGCGACGACTGGCGCAGTGTTAGCCCAGTACCTTCAAGATTACGTGCCCTGGGCGGAGCTAGTCCACGAGGCGCTCCTACCCGACGACTTAGAGGCTGTCTCCTGGACCGTTGAGAGGCTACTGCCTCACGCCGACATAATTCTCGTCACCGGAGGGACCGGACCGAGCACCATAGATCTCTTCTACAGGCTTAGAGATAAGCTCGGAGGCGAGCTAGTATTCAGGGGGCTCAAGGTCGTGGGAGGCAAACCCACAAGCGCCTACATAGTAGACGGTAAACCTGTCATAGGGCTGAGCGGCTACCCGATAAGCGCTCTCCACGGCTTCATAAGACTAGTCTACCCCCTCCTCATACACATGGGCAACGTCAGGAGGCCAGCGCCGCCACTACCAATAGTTTGGGCTGTCCTGGCTAGCAGGGTCGAGCCTAAGAGGCCTAGACCGATAAAGGTGCGACTCCGCGTTGAGAACGGTAGAATCGTTGCCGAGCCCCTCCCCTGGAAGTACCAGAAGAGCAGCGCTGGGATCGGCCTAGTAATGGCCGACGGTCTAGCCCTCACAGGCGAGGAGCCGCTGGAGCCGGGGAGCCTAGTACCGGTCCTCCTCTATAGGGCGCCCGCCGGGTGGAGGCCCCCAATCCCGTAGGGGCTACGCAATAATAGGCGGCCGGGGATAGTCACTTACACGGCTGGGGGGTCTCCCCCGGGGAGGTGCCCTGTCATGCCTAAAATTCCGGTTAAGCTCGTGAGCTGGGACGAGATCGTCGAGTGGTCGAGAGGGCTTGCTAAGAGGGTTGAGGAGAGCGGTTACACGCCGGACGCTATTGTTGCTGTAGCGAGAGGGGGCTACGTTCCGGCCAGGCTCCTATGCGATTTCCTGGATGTAACCGATCTCCTAAGCGTGCAGAGCCAGCACTGGGTCGAGGCGGCGAAGGCGCAGGAGAAGGCCGTCCTTAAGTACCCCTATAAGGTCGATATGAGAGGTAAGCGCCTCCTCCTGGTGGACGACATAGTTGATACTGGAGAGACCCTTCTCCTCGCTCGGGATTTCATACGCGACAACTGGGAGCCCGACGAGGTAAGAGTTGCAGTGCTGCAGTGGATAAGCACTGTCGCGAAGTTCAGGCCAGACTACTACTATATTGAGGTCCGCGACTGGACCTGGTTCCAGTACCCGTGGACCCGCCTAGAGGACACTCAGCAGTTCATACAGCGCATACTCCGGGAGGACCCGCGGCTCCAAGACAAGAAGGAGGTTGAGGCAGACCTGCTGGTACAGGTCTTCCGCGAGTGGTACGGCATCTCCCCTGAGGATCTAGGCTGGTACTGGGAGGAGGCTATCAGGAGGCTTGAGAAGAAGGGAGTCCTACGCGTCAAGAGCTAGGCCCCTCGCCGCGTTTATCCTACTATCACTCGTAAGCCTCCTCAGCGACACCGCATACGAGGGGGCGAGAGGGGTCCTAGGACCCTACACGAGGATCCTCCAAGCCAGCATGCTAGTGGCGGGCGGTCTAATGATTGGAGAGCTAGTAGGCCAGCTCGTCCGCGCGGCGACGGGGGGAATAGTCTATAAGTTGCACACTCCCAGAGCCCTCTGGGGTCTCACGCTTGCCGGCTACATTGTTAACCTCGTGGCCGTCCCCCTGCTCGCCCTAGTCGGCCGCTGGGAGGAGGCGCTAGCACTCGTAATAGTCGAGAGAGCGGGCAAGGGGCTCAGGGCTCCCGCCAGGGACGTTATCCTAGCGGAGATAGCGGAGAAGACAAGAGGGTTAGGGGCTCATAGGGCGTTCGCCCTTCACGAGCTAGCCGATCAGGTGGGCGCCGTCCTAGGGCCGCTAATGATCGCTGTGGCAGCCTCACACGCGGGAGTCCGCACTGGCCTCGCACTAACAGCAATCCCCGCGGGGCTAGCCCTAGCCGCTCTCGCACTAGCCATATATTACTATCCGAGCCCGGGCGCCCCAGCCCGGTCCGGGCAGAGCGGGAAAGCGCCCCGCCGGCTCCTGCTCGCGGCCGCAGGCATAGGACTCTCGCTAGCCCCACTACCAGCGTGGCCCGTAGCTACGTATAACCTAGAACCGGCCAGGGCGGCGGGTCTCTATAGTGCTGCGATGGCAGCTGACGCGCTTGCAGCCCTCGCAGTAGGAGAGCTTGCCCGTCGAAAGGGGCTGGCAAGCATCTCATCGATACCTGTTCTCGGCCTAGCTACAGGGCTTCTCCTAGCAGTCGCCCTCAGCAAGGGAGGCAACTGGATTATCCTCTTCGCCGTCTCCTGGGGCATCACGATGGGCGCCTACGAGGTCCTCTCCCGCTCCAGCGTAGCTGTAATGCTTAGAGGCCCAGGTGCTAGGGGTCTCGCCTACGGAGTTCTAGGCTTGTCTACAGCGATAGCGATGCTAGCGAGCGGTCTAGGCTACGCCTCCGTAATACCAGCTCTTGGGCCTCTCGGAGCCATCCTAACAGCTATTATACTAGCAACGCCGGGCCCCGCGCTCCTCATAGCCTCGTTAGCCCGCGGCGACCCGCGCAAAGCGGGGGCGAGTCCTAACAGGCCTCGGTAAATATTTCTTTAGCAGCTTTAGATAGTGCAAATCACCTTATTAGCCCCCAGAATATATATGTATAGCCCAGTGACTCCCCATGAAGACTAGCCTGCTGGCAGGCCTCGTAGCGTCCCTCTTACTAGCAAGCGCGGGGCTAGGCCTAGTCGCTTTGGGCTCGCAAAGCGGATCCCTCGAGACACAAGCGTTTGCCAGCCTATTCCAAGTCCAGAGGTGGAACCCTCCGGATTACCCAGGAGTGATGGGCGTAAAATACACGGTCTACAACTCCGAGGGAGAAGAAAAATTCAGCTGCACCATAGGGCTCCCAGTCTACAAGGTTAGGCACTACAAGGTCGAGGTTCCCAGTCCCTTCGAGCCCGGAAGCGACAACCCGAGAATAAAAGCGTACACCTACGTAACTGAGGTCTACTATTACCTCCTCGTCCCCTGGCACTGCGTTAACGACAGCTATCCCTACGCGTACCAGCCTGACAGCAGCGGCTACCTCGTGTCGAGCGAGATATCCTACAAGTTCCCCGTGACGTGGGAAAGCGACTCCTACAAGCCCGTGGACGCCGCCCTCCTCTTAGTAGAGACGAAGACTCAGGGAAGCATGTTCGGCTATCCCCCGCCGCCACCACCCGAAAAATACACCAACAAGATATTCAAGCCTTGGTACTCGGCATCATGCGACGACTACGGCCCGGACAACATAACGTTCACCGGCTTCGAGTCCAAATCAGAACTAATAGACCACTACAACAACAATGATACCTTCTACAAGTCGGGAATGGCTACAGGGCTAACACGCTCAGAAATAAGTGATTCCTGGGAGGAGTTATGGGGCTTTAATTATGTAGCGTATTATCTGGGTAGTGATAAGAGTAAGTGGGCGTATGGAGTACCGTTTGTCCTAGACTATCCTGGCGTCTGCGGAGTGAACGAGACGTTCGCCGAGCCCGGGGACAGCGGCTCCCCGGTATACATATGGTCTTTGAGTGAGAACGCCTACCAAGTTGTAGGGCTGGTTTCAGGGGCACATGACGACATAGTGTTCATCGTGCCATTACAGCTCGTCCTTAATGATTACAGGAACTTGACGGGGAGCTATCTCTACCTGTATACTGGCTAGGGGGTGTGCTGGTATGAGTGGTATGGTAGGGTTTAGGGGGCTTGTGCCCCTGGCGGTTGCCGTGTTACTCGTTCTAGTGGTGGCTGCCGCCCCTCTAAGCGCGGCCGCGTCCAGCGTAAGCGTGGCTAAGTACTCGAGCCTTATAAAGCAGGCCGGCCAAGGCAAGGGAGACCTACACCACCAAGAGCTAGCCTACTATGAGACAAACGTTTGCGGAGCCCGCATAGTGTATGTTATAGATTGGGGCGTATTGGCGACCTTTGGATACAAAGAACTACCGCGCCCCACTCATGTTGCCGAGAGCATTTATAACGAGGTAAGGGCGAAGGCCGGTGGGAGCGCTCTAGAGTATATCTATGGTATACAGGCGTTGAAAAATGATAATGATGAGAGGCTTATTGTAGTGTTTGTTAGGCCCGACACACCCAGGCACGTGCTCGATGTTATCGGGGAGGCCCTCGAGAAGGCAGCGAAGGACGCAGGGGTGAGAGGGCTAATAGTTATCAACGACCTGCAGAGCGGGGACATCGATGCTCTCAAGGATGCTTGGCCCGCTCTTCGGGAGGCTAGCATACGTCTGGCGAACAGCAGTGATACCCGCAAGCTCGGGATTAGGTGGCTGGAGCCATACATGACAAAGCTGGGCTTCGTGAGCCTTGTAGTGATATGGGAGCCCGGCAAGGGCCCGACCCCACAGGTGATCAACGCGCTAGCTGAGAAGCTCCTCCGCGAGACCGGGCTCTGCGGCAAGAACATCACAATAGTGATAACAGAGCCCGTCGTAGCAGAGCCCCTTGTGCCGGGGCAAGCCCAGAGCAGTAGCGGCTCAACAGGCGGGGCCATGGATGCAGACGCTCCCAGCCCGGGCCAGGCTGGAGGGCCCGGAAGCGTGGAGAGAGCCTCAGCCTCCCTCCCAACGATAGGTCTAACTCTCCTAGTAATGGGCCTAGCGGTCGCCCTAACACTATACCTCCGCCACTAGGCGCGCAAACCCCCATTTTTCTTCCTGTCGCCTTAGCACTCCTGCTGGGGAGTATTCTCCAGAAGCTTCCCGGCCAGGAGTAGTGCCGCTACAATGAGGGGCTCTAGGGGGTCTTCTAGGGGGACGAAGCGGTAGGCGTCTAGCACCCGGTATACTTCCTTGATGGCGCGCTCGAGAGCCCTCCTATCCTCGGGGTCTCTCAGCCTGGCTGAGAACCGGCCGAGCCTGTCTAGCTCTTTCTCTACAAGTAGTCTGTAAGGGGGCGCTGTCCTGCCCATGCCTGCCACCCCAGCTCTATGCTAGAGATGTAGCTGTTCCGGGGCGTGGGCCTCCAGGGATGCTTCACTAGCTCCGCCCTAGCACCTCTCCTCCAGGTCTCGAGCCTCACTATTACGTGCGCGCTGTGAGCGTGGAGGCTCCCCCCTCTGGGCACCCTCTTGCCGTGTGGCGAGGGCTGGTTGAACACTAGTACTGTCACGCCTCGCTGGGAGGCCTTGCGGAGGCTTCCAGCGACGACCGTGTTCCTCCAGGCCTCCCGAGGGTTCTCGGGCGCGTACATGTAGGGGTGCCTCACAACTATTGTTTCGGCCCCGAGCGATGATGCCTCATCTACCAGGCCGGGCACGTCTTGATGGCGGAAGGCGCGTGCCACGAGGATCCTGCTTCCTGGTACGCCCCTAAGCCTCATGAGCCTGTTCAGCCTGTAGGGGTCCAGCCCTCCGAAGTCCTGAACAATCACAACAGCCACGCGGCCCCGCGTGGCGGCCTCTATTATCGCTCGATGCATGACGGGGCTGACAATACTCCACGGACCGCTGATATCAATTATCCACCCGCTCCTGTACGGGCACACGAGAAGGTCTATCCCGGCTATCCCCGTGAGCCTGCATCCCATCCCAGACCCCACGACATTATCGTTGTCTCTCAGATATGCGGGCTTCCGTAACGCAGCTATTGGGAAGGGGCTCTCTGGAAGTTCCGCGGGGGATCGTAGAAGAGCCGGCGGGCACCCCCCGGGCCGGTAGGGCTGTAACGGTCTCGGAGAGTATTCCTGGAGGGCCTACACTCTCCCTTCTAACCGGTGGAGGGTCTTGGAGGGGCTCCTCCTCGACGCCCAAATCGGGCGAGAAGGCCTCGAGCTAGTGCTCGCGGGCCCGGGAGGCCTACACACCACTACTCTCAAGACCGACTACAGAGTGTACCTCCTACCCAACCGCTACAGGGCCTCGAGCATAATGGAGAACGCGTGGAGCGCTGGCCTGGATGCCTGGGTCGAGGAGTGGAGGAGGCCCCCCTGGTATGACAGCTCGGTGAAGATCGTCGTAGTCTCCCACTCAGACCCCAGAGTGATCAGAGCGTTCGCTGCCGCCGCTGAGAGGGAGGGGGCGGCCTCGAAGGTGAACACTTATCCCGGGATGCTCGTTGATGCCCTCTGGAGGGCTGGCGCTAGGCCGGGATGCATCTTCAGCGAGGGCGAGCCTCCTGACTGCGAGGGTGCTCTCCCACCGCCGGTCCGCGTGGCTCGTCTACGCGCTTACGCGTGGCACGGGCCCGTCTCTAGCGTGCACGACGAGGCTCTCTACTACGTTGTGGAGTGCAGGCGAGACAGGGTAATCCTTAGGAGCGCGAGCGAAGCGGTCGACCGCCTCGAAGAGTGCAGACCCCACATAATTGAGGCCAGGCTCGAGGACGTGCACAGCCTCCCCCGGGAGCCCCCTGGCCTCCGGCTGGACCCGGAGAGGAGCCTCGTCAGCGCTAGAGGTATGCTAGAGTGGATGCGGGTCTCCTGGCTCCCCTGGAGCATGGCCCACCAGGCCCCCATAGGGAAAATACTCACCGCCGCCGAGGCCAGGGAGGCCTTCGAGAGGAAGTACCTGGTACGCGCGGAGGAGCCCCGCCGCGAGGCCTTCAGGCCTCTCGAGCAGCTCGCCGCAGCAGACATGGCTGGGGCCGCCAGGATCCCAAGCCCCGGCACCTACTGGAATGTCTCACAGCTAGACTTCACAAGCCTATACCCGACGCTCATAAGCAAGCACAACCTCAGCGCCGAGACCGTTGCCCGACCAGTCCCCTGCGGGGGCGAGACGTGCCCGGCTGGCCACAGGGTCTGCTCGAGCCCCCGCGGCATAGTAGCTAGCGTTCTCGGCAGGCTTGTGGAGATGAGGGCGCGCTACAAGAGGCAGGGCCTCCTCGAGGAGGCGGAGGCGCTGAAATGGGTGCTAGTGTCGGGCTTCGGCTACCTCGGCTATAGGAACAGCCTGTTCGGCAGCATAGCAGCGTACGAGTGCGTTACGAGTCTAGCGAGGCAGGCTCTGGCCACGGCGGAAGAAGTAGCTGAGAGGCTCGGCTACAGGGTTGTGCACAGCATTATAGACAGCATTATGATTGAGCCGAGAGCCCCGAGGGCCAGCCCGAGGGAGGTCGCCGAGGAGATCGGTAGGAGGGTGGGCGTGCCGGTCCGCGTCGACGCAGAGTACGACTGGCTCTATATACCCGAGACCCTCCGCGGCGCCGGCGCGGTCAACAAGTACTACGGGAGGCTCCGCGGGGGCAGGATCAAGATGAGGGGGATAGCGGCGGTCCGCCGCGACACGCCGCCCCTCATAGCTATGGCTCAGGCCGCGGCCATCCGGGCTCTAGCGAGCGCTAGGAGCCCGCGGGATATGCCCGAGGCGCTCAAGACTGCTAGGGAGATAATCATGGAGACCGCGAGACTCGTCGCGGAGGGCCGCGCGAGCCCCGCGCTCCTAGCCATATCAAAGAGGCCCTCCTCCACGGGAAGGAGGACCCCCTGGGCCAGGGCTTCAAAAGGAATGAACGTGGACACTGTAAAGTACGTGATGACGCCCCACGGCCCGTGGCCTGTCTGGCGAGGGCCTCCGCCCCTAACCGATAGGAACTACTACTTGAGGCTCCTAGCCGCTGCCGCGAGAGAGCTCCCTCCCGGGGCCAGGCCCCAGCCGGTGAGAACCAAGATAATAATGAGGAGCAGCCCAGTGGCTCACCACGAAAGAGGTGTCACATGGCGTTGGCCGGAAAGCTCCTCAGCGTAGACGAAGTCCTCCGCCTCTCCCGGATCGCATCGCTAAGGGCGGAGCCCGGTGGGAAGCTGGCCTTCACCGTCTCCAGGCCGGACCCCGAGTCGAACAAAGACGTCGCAGAGCTAGTAGTGCTCGGCCAGGCCGGTGTAGAGGCCTCCTACGCGGAGGCCGGAAGCCCCGCGTGGGGGCCGGAAGGGAGGCTAGCATTCTCCTCCCGCAGGGGTGCAGGCGAGAAGGAGAAGGGCTCGGGCGTCTACACCCTCCCGCCGGGCCTGCGCGGGGAGCCTAGGAGGGTCGCCTGGCTCAGGCACGGAGTGTGGGGGCTCGAGTGGCTGGATGATGAGAGGCTAGTCGCCGGGAGCAGCGTGCCCGAGGGCTGGATGTACGATGATGATGGCGACTACGTCGCGACCCGGAGGCTCCCACTCTGGTTCGACGGGCAGGGGCTTGTCGCCGGAAGGACGAGACAGCTCTTCCTCTTAGAGGAGTGGAGCGGTAGAACAGTAAAGCTCACGAGCGAGCCGTACGGAGTATCAAGCTATGCAGCATGCGATGGGAACATCTACTACGCCACCCCGATGGACTGGAGGAACCCAACGGCTCACAGGGTGAAGCTGATTACACGAGGGGGAGAGGAGCGGACCGTCGCGGAGGACCTACACGTCTCCTCGATAGCCTGCCACGCCCGGGGTACCGCTATAGCGCTCGCCCATAAGGGAGAGATAGGGATAGCGAGCCACAACCGCCTCTACCTGCTGACGCCGGACGGCCACGAGTGCCTATCCTGCGGGAGTCTAGACCGGAACATATGGGGGGCTAGTAGCGATGGCGACACTATCTATATGATCGTAGCTAGTGGTGGGCGGACGCCTGTTTACGCGTTCGAGCCGGACCGGTCCGGGCTGAGGAAGGAGTACGAGGACGATATCGTCGCGAGGGCTATAGCCGCCTATAGAGGTGGTGTCGCACTAATCGCCTCCTCCCCCACGGTGCCGCCCGAAGTGTACAGGCTCGAGGGGGGCGCCCTGCATAAGGCTACGAGCTACAACTCGTGGATAAGCGAGTACAGCCTCTCCAAGCCTAGGAAGATCACTATTGAAAGCATGGGCGACACCGTTGAGGGCTGGTCCTCCTGCCTCCCGAGGGAGCGCCGAGGAGGGAGAGGATGCCTCTAGCCCTCTTCATCCACGGGGGCCCGAAGGGAATGTACGGCTACGGGTTCCATTATGAGATGCAGCTCTTCGCGTCCCAGGGCTTCATAGTGGCGTACGCGAACCCGCGCGGCAGCGACGGCTACTCGGAGGAGTTCGCCGACATAAGGGGGAGGTACGGAGTAGACGATTACAAGCAGCTCATGGACTTTCTCGATAGGGTTGTCGAGGAGTATCCTGTCGACAGGGAGAGGATGATGGTCACGGGAATAAGCTACGGAGGGTACATGACTAACCACATAATCACTATGACCGACAGGTTCAGCGCCGCGGTGAGCGAGAACGGCATTGCTGACTGGATATCTGACTACTGGGCCTCCGACGTGGGCTACTGGTTCGATCCCGACCAGATAGGGGGTACCCCCCTCGACAGCATGGAGAACTATGTCCGAGCGAGCCCTGCATATAGGGCGGACCGCGTGAAGACCCCAGTACTTATCATACACAGCATGGAGGACTACAGGTGCTTCATAGACCAGGCCCTAGCAATGCATACCTCCCTCTCAGTCCTGGGCAAGGACTCAACACTCCTCGTATTCACCAGGGGTAGCCACGGGCACAGTGTGCTCGCTAGCCCGAGGCAGAGGAGGAAGAGGCTTGAGATCAAGCTCCGCTGGGTAAAGGAGAAGATGCGCCTCGGCAACCAATAGGTTATAAGCCCCGCAATATTTATAAGCTAGGGGGTGCTGAAGGGTGCAGCCCCTAATAACTCTGCTACTAATCATACTCTTCAGCATAATAGTCAACAAGATAGCGACTGCCGCGCTAGTGAGGACAGGCCTCAGCAGGAAGGTCGCCAGCTTCCAGGCCCAGAGCGCCTTCAGCGGTGTGGGCTTCACCACGAGCGAGAGCGAGTACGTAGTGAGCCACCCGGTCCGGAGAAAGATCATTAGGATACTCATGCTGCTCGGCAGCGCAGGCCTAACAAGCGCCGTCGCAACACTAGTCCTAAGCTTCGTGGGCCAGACGGCTAGGGGCGCCGCTATAAGGCTCGCAGTGCTGGCTATAGGCCTAGCAGTACTGTACGTGTTCGCAACTAGCAAGACCATAGACAGAGTTCTAGGGAGAATCATAGAGTGGGGTCTCGACAGGTTCACAACGATAAGGCCTGTCGACTACGAGAGCCTCCTAGGCGTGGCCCGCGGATACATTGTTAGCACGTTCCGCGTCACCCCCGACAGCTGGCTAGCCGGCAAGACCCTGAGGCAGGCCGGCCTCAGGGAGGAGGGTATCGTGGTTCTCGGCATCTATAGGCGGGTGAACGGCCGAGTGGTCTACCTAGGAGCCCCAAAGCCCGACACTAGAATACTGCCCGGCGACGAACTAGTAGTGTACGGGCCCGAGGAGGCAATAGCGAACCTAGTGAAGAGGCATAAGGGCGTGAAGGGAGACATGGAGCACGAGAGGATGATAGCGAGGCAGAAGAGGAGGGAGGCCGAGGAGGCCGCCCTGGCCCTCTAGCGGGCCGGGCCCCCATATAGGAGCAAGTGCCCGAATCTAGCCATAATCTCCGCCGCAGGATCGATCAGATCTGTCCTCTTAACCCTGTACCCGCCCTCGATCTCCTCCAGCACGCCCGCCTTCGCGAGCTCCCTCAGAATCTCCGACACGAACTCTACCGTAACATCCTCAGCCTTCACTCCCCAGTCAGTCTCGGGGTGCTCAGCTATTATTCTGCGGGCCTCCTCCGCCACCGTCTTAGGCGTTAGGGGCTCTCCTCTCGTGCTCAGCCTAGCAACGGCTAGAAGCGTGAGCACTCTACCGCTCCTCTTGCCGTCGCGGAACAACTTCTCGATCCTGTCTAGATACTTCTTTATCCGCTCCGCTAGCGAGGCCATACCCGCCACCCCCATATCATAGGCTATGCGCGACGCCTAAATGTTATACTCGGGTAATACTTGGGGGCCTACCAGATACTCTCCTGGCCCGCTGTAGAGAGTATGCTACTGGGGGTCCGAGTGGGGGGCCGACAACTGTATAGGATGATTTCGGAGCACGCTAGGAGCATGGGCAGGATCGCGGGGAGGCTCCGCGGTGAGAAGGAGAGGGTGGCGAGGCTCGCCGTTCTAGTGCTTGAGACAGTAGCGGACAAGGCTCTCGCAGGCTCAGCGTCTCCGGAGGATGTTCGCAGGCTCGAGGAGCTAGCAGTCCTCCTCCGGCTCTACGGTATCCCCTCGGATCCCGTGGAGAAGGCTAGGAAGCTCCTCCTAAGGGTTCCCCTCAGGACTAGTGCCCCCACGTTCACGCTCGAGAGCGGCATCACCGCCCTAACCTGAAGACCACTGCCTCGTAGCCGGAGAGAGCGGTCCCACGGGCAACCCTTATCATGGCAATCCTACCTCCAGCCCTCATCTCAACATTCCCCGGGGTATCCACGCTCACTATCCTCCCTCCCGGGGGCGCGACCCAGTAGACTGTGTAGGGGTAGGGGGCCTCTTCGGCCTCGTAGAAATTCTCGTACACATTGTTTCCTGGTCTCGGCCGATAGTGCATCCTCGCGTGGATAACAGCGCTGTGAAGCCTTCTCCCCCTCCTCTCTAGGAAAGCGCTATCGACGATGCATCTCACCTCTTCCCCGTTGATGATTACTCTCTCCTCGTCCATGAGCTCCTGCATGCTTCTAGCGATATACTCCTCCTCTTCTCTCCGGAGGGCTGGTTCGTCGACAACTTTTCCCGCCGAGCCCCTCTCTAGGTAGTCGTAGACTATTGTATAGTAAATGATGCCCTTAGCAATGTGGAAGAAGCCCTGCCCGTACACGGGGACGACCTCGCCCTCCACCCATCTAGCACCCCGAAGAGGGTGGGGCCCTCGCATCCCACTATAAAGGGCCGAGGACCACAGGATACCACGCGCGAGGGCCGGGGCATGACGCTGGGAGAGATACACTGCCACTCAACAGCTAGTGATGGGAGCCTGTCTCCTATGGATATCATCAGACTAGCAAGATCGAGGGGGCTAAAGCTGGTCTCGGTTACAGACCATAACACTTGGAGGGGTAGCACCCTAGCGGTCCGGGCAGCCAAAATTCTGGGTGGCGTAGTAGTCCTGCCAGGGAACGAGGTGCGGACCGACGCGGGCGACGTCCTAGTCTATTGCGATAAGCCTCAGCCGGACGAGGAGACGCCCACAGAGCTAGAGAGCCTTAGGGAGTGGGCCGACAATAACGGGTGCATACTCGTAGCGGCGCATCCCTTCCATGTTGGCAGGAAGAGCGTGGGCCCGCGCATCCGCAAGCTAGCAGGCCTCTTCGACGCTATAGAAGTCTGGAACAGCAGGGGGATCCCCCTGCTGAACCTGCCGGCTATGAGGCTCGCCGAGAAGCTCGGGATACCCGCGACCAGCGGGAGCGACGCGCACGTCAGCCGGGAGCTCGGGACGAGCCCCGTGATACTCCCCGGCGAGCCCCGCGGGCCCGACGAGGCTCTCGAGTGGATAAGGAGGGGCGCCGTTAGGCCTACTCTAGGCCTGCCCGGGCCTATGGCGATCGCCGAGGCCGTTGCCTGGAGCATTGCTAGGAGAATCTAGGACGCACTCAAGCGCCGCCCGGACCGCCTCGCGGAGGCTGGCACAGAGGAAGAGGTGGCCCGGGCTACCCGGGGAGTCACTGCTCCCGAAGCCTGGAACCGCAACCCTGCACCTCTTAGCACACGCGGCAGCAACAAGCTCCTCAACCCTCTCCTCCGAGCACCTAGCTACGGCCAGTACAGGTTTGGCGCCCGCTAGGATGAACTTATCAATATGCCAGTGGGCCCTCCTCCTCTTCCCGCATAGATGCCTCTCCAGCCTAGCCCGCAGCCCTCCCGGGCCGAGAGCGCTCCCCACATAGAGGTAAGCTCCCGGGCCGAGGCGGACCGTCCCGTGCCGGCCCGTGCTGAGGCTCAGCGGGGCCCGGGCCTCGAGCACTACCACGTAGTGCCCCCTACAGTTCACACTCGACACTTCCCGCAGCCTCCGAGGCTAGCTCTAGCGCTCCCGCAACTAGGCGTGAGGCCTCAACGGCTGCCTCCGCGGGGTCCAGCCCTTCTAGCATTAGGATCACGAGCAGCGCTAGAAATGCGTCGCCAGCCCCCGTCGGGTCCTCGAGCCTCGGCCCCAGAGGCTTCTTGAAGAGGAGGCTCCTCCCCCCGCCCCCCAGGAGCCAGGCCGGTCCGTAGCCGCTGGTTACGACAGTGAGACCTCCAAGCCTCGCGAGGGCCTCTAGGGGGGCCTCGCCTGCTGATGCATGAACTATGTCTGCGGACCCTCTCGGGAGCGCCTCCAGCAGCCCAGCCCGGGCGTATCCCTGAATGTCGAGCCCTAGGATGGGGAGGCTCCCCCGGAGGAGTGCTGGGAGCCCGGGGTGTAGGTCTCCGTAGAGCGGGTTTATGACTGCGGCGGGCGGCCTAGAGGATCCTATTGTTCTGAGGGCCTCATCCAACGGGGTAGCTGGGGGCCTGCTAAGCGCCTCCACCCTCCTCTCCGGACCGGTGTAGTCTAGGAGGAACACGGCCCCCATAGAGGGCTCTGCCGGGCTCAGCCTCTCTACGCCGAGAATCCTCTCAGCCGCAACACTGCAAGCGTTCGCCCATCCCCACCGGCCCACCGCCAGGGCCCTGTAGCCTAGCACCGCGGCTGCCGCGCCCGCATAGAGGGCCGGGCCGCCCGGGCGTGCTCGGCGGTACGAGCCGGGTCTCAGGATAAGATCGGTAGCGGGCGGACTCACCAGTAGCAGGAGCCTCCTCAATGCTCCCAGCCCTGCAGGAGCGGGCTCGAGCGCCACTGTATTAAGTACTGTGCAGCCCGCCTTGAGGTCTCACAAGGGAGGGTGTCCACCGGCATGGAGCAAGTCAGGGCTCTCTTACTGTTCGTATCGGGACTGGCAGCCTTCTGGACCGTGGTGTACGCTCTAGGTAGGGGCAGGAAGGGCAGGATCGAGGTGTACCCTGGAGCCCTCCTAGTGAGGGCTGGGATACGTCTAGAACCTATGGAGCCGGGGCTGCGGAGAAAAGTGGTAGCTGCCTTCGGCTACGTAAGCGTGTTGCTACTCATGATAAGCGCCGCCCTATTCTACTACTACGTTATCAACCTGTTCGCCCTCAAGTACCTGCGGCCGGGTGGAGGGGAGGTAGCCGGGTTCAGCCCTATAATACCCGGCGTTACCATAAGCTGGGTCGACAGCATCTACATCATGCTCGCTATCGGGGTAGCAGCGTTCTTCCACGAGCTGAGCCACGCATACGTCAGTAGGGCCATGGGGATACGCGTGAAGGACGCGGGGGTAGCCCTCTTCCTATTCATTCCAGCAGCATTCGTCGAGCCAGACGAGGAGGAGATGAAGAAGGCCCCGCTTAGGAAGAGAATACCTGTTTACAGCGCCGGGGTCGGAGCGAACATAGTCCTAGCAGTAATATTCGTGGCCCTCCTAGCCCAAGTAGCCCAGTCGCTAGCAGCAGGAGTCACTATCGCAGCGGTAGAGCCTGGGAGCCCCGCGGACAAGGCTGGACTGCGCCAGGGAGATATCATCGTGGCCGTCAACGGGACACCGGTCCGCACGCTTGACGATCTCATAGACATCCTCAGAAAGGCCGGCGTCGGCGACGCGAACAGGAGCGCAACAATAACCCTAACCGTGCTTAGAGACGGTCGACAGGTAAACGTTACAGTCGTTAAGCCTGCAGGGACGAAGCTGCTCGGCGTATACTTGTCGCAGCACTTCGAGAGGGGGTGGCTAGTCACCTTCCTCAAGGCTAGCTACATCATAAACCTGAGCCTCGCCCTCATCAACGCCGCGCCCCTAGCGATACCCCTCCCCGGCGGGCTCGTCTACGCGGACGGCGGCCAAATAGTGAGGGACATCGTGGCTGCCCGCTACGGCGAGGATAAGGGCAACCTGGTCGCCGCCCTCATAGGTGTTCTAACACTCCTACTAGTGGTGAGCCTAATGAGCCTCCAGAGACTTACCATCTAGAGCGTAAATACTCTTCTACCCACCACTATGCCGCCGATACCTAGCAAGGGGTGGAGTGCATGGGCGAGCGCGCCTCAATAATACTGGCCCTAATAATACTCTTGATCGTAGCAGCAGCCGGAGTATACGGCTACGAGGCCTCCCTAGGGAAATACGAGAGACCTCTCAGCAGGCTCGAGCCAAGGGTCTGCGGGGGCTACCACTACCCCGCGGGCCCGGAGGGCCTAGCTATGGTATACGATAGGAGGGCCACCGCATACGTTGGAAACACAGTGCTTGATAGCACCTATAGTAAGGAGCTCGTGTTCATAGCGCAGGTGAACTGCGACGAGGGTTACGCGCTCGTAGCAAACAAGACGTGGTCCCCCCAGCGTGGGGAGAGCCCGTGGACCCGAATGCTAATACTGTTCTCGGCCGACCCGACATCCCTCCGCTACGTTATACCGGAGGAGCTCCTCCTAAGCCTAACCAACGCCACCATCGCGCCGGGCATGATCGCTTGGAAGAGCGTCAGCGGTAGCGCTGGAGGCTACACGATCAACATTTCAATAGCCGGCTCCCCGGGCAAGTACGTGGTCCGCGAGATAGACGCTTTCGACCCGTCAACAGGCATCCTGACCTATAGGAGGGTAACCCTCACCTTGAAGGAGGGCTCCAGCGGGTCGCAGGTGCTGCCACTACCGGACCGGATAGTGAGCGAGACTGTGATCGAGAAAGCGTACGTGAACGATCCTGGGACAAACAACTTCTACCAGATCCGGAGGCTCGTAGATACTATGGCCGTCATCGGCCTGGCAATGGGTACTCTAGTCGCAGCGGGCCTCCTAGGAGCCCTCAAGATTCTGGCCGAGGCCTAGCAGTTTATCCTGTAGGCCCGGGAATACATATACCTGGATAGAGCTTATGACGTTAAAATCCTACCTGCCAACCGGTTTAGGCCAGACGAGGTGCACAGGCATGAGTATACCCTGTACTGTCGAGGAGCTTAAGCCGCCGGCTGAGGGAGAGTTAGCGCGCGTGGAGAACGGGAAGCTCATCGTGCCCGACAAGCCCATAGTTGTATTCATCGAGGGAGACGGGATAGGCCCAGAGATAATGGCGAGCGCTCGGAAGGTTCTCAACGCCGCTGTAGAGAAGCTCTACGGCGATAAGAGGAAGATCGTCTGGTGGGAGATGGCCGCTGGAGAGAAAGCCATGAAGCTCTGCGGCAAGCTACTGCCCGAGGCCACGATAGAAGCGATACGCATGACCAGGCTAGGCCTCAAGGGCCCGCTTACGACCCCCGTGGGAAGCGGGTACAGAAGCCTAAACGTCGCCATAAGGATGCTCCTAGATCTCTACAGCAACATTAGGCCCGTGAAGTACTATGGCCAGCCTGCCCCACACAAGTACGCGGACAAGGTTAACTTCGTCATATTCAGGGAGAACACCGAGGACGTGTACGCCGGCATAGAGTGGCCCGCCGGCAGCGAGGAAGCTCTCAAGCTGATAGAGTTCCTCAAAAAGGAGTTCGGCATCGAGCTCAGGAAGGACACCGGCATAGGGCTTAAGCCGATAAGCGAGTTCAAGACCAAGAGGCATATGAGGAGGGCGATGGAGTGGGCGATCAGCCACGGAAACAAGCGCGTGACCATAATGCACAAGGGCAACATAATGAAGTATACAGAGGGAGCCTTCCGCCAGTGGGCCTACGAGGTCGCACTACAGGAGTTCCGCGACTACGTTATAACCGAGGACGAGCTCTGGGAGAAGTACAATGGCCAGATCCCCGAGGGCAAGATACTCGTGAACGATAGGATAGCCGACAACATGCTTCAGCAGATAATCACGAGGCCTTGGGACTACGAGATCATAGTGACGCCCAACCTCAACGGTGACTACATAAGCGATGAGGCCAACGCTCTCGTCGGAGGAATAGGCATGGCGCCAGGCATGAACATGGGAGACCTGATAGCGGTCGGCGAGCCCGTCCACGGAACCGCTCCTAAGTACGCGGGCAAGAACGTGATCAACCCGACAGCGGAGATACTAAGCGGCGTTCTACTGGTAGCGGACTTCATGGGATGGCGCGAGGTCCGCCCGCTCGTGGAGTACGCCATAAGGAAGGCCATAGCAAACAAGATAGTGACGTACGATCTCGCGAGGCACATGCCCGGCGTGGAGCCCGTGAAGACCACCGAGTACACGGACGCGCTGATACAGTTCATAAGGGAGGCAGACCTGGAGGAGGTCCTAGGAGGGGAAAAGAAGGGCTAGCCCTTCTTTTCCAAGCCATTTTTGATATGCACGTCTATCTGGGGGAAGGGTATCTCTATCCCTTCTTTCTCGAACTCCTCGTATATCCTCTGTATGGCGCTCGTCTTAGCGCTCAGGAGATCCTCCTTCCTCGCCCACGCACGGACCTGGAGGTTGATAGCGCTATCACCGAGCTCCCACACGAGCACCTGCGGGGCAGGATCCTGTAGAACGCCGGGCGTGCTCTTCAGCGCTTCCAGAGCTACGCGGACCGCCTTATCTAGGTCGGTCCCGTATGCGACCCCCACTGTGAAGTCGAACCTCCTTGTCTCGGCGATGCTATAGTTGACTATTGGGCTGCCCCAGACGCTCCTGTTCGGTATGAACGCTATCTCCCCGCCTGGCAGCCGGAGCTTCGTGCTGAGGACTCCCACGTCCTCGACGGTACCCTTGTAGCCGCTGACCTGGACGAAGTCGCCCTTATGGAAGGCCCTTATTACTGTGAGCCATATGCCCGCGGCCAGGTTGTTCATAGTGTCCTGGAGGCCGAAGCCTAGGATGAGGCCGATTACAGCGCTTATGCTTATCACTACTGAGCCCGTGCTTATTCCTAGCGCGCTAACAGACGCGAGAGCGACGGCGAGTAGGAGTATGACCTGTGTGAGCCGCGCTATGATTCCGGCGACGAGTGGCGGGGCTCCAAGCCTCTCGAGGGATCTCCTGAGCGCCGAGACCGTAATCTTCACTAGGAAGACGCCTACGATGAATATTGTGAGGGCCCAGATGAGGTCCCCAATGGTTATGCTAGTATATGGTATGGTTTTCCCGAGCACGCCCAACAATTCACAGCACACCCTTAAGTAATCATTACTCTCCTACCTGGTGCCAGCTTAGTATAAAAGGTACAGAGCTAGCACACATCGTAGGGCTCGAGGACCCCCCTAGTCTTAGGGGGCCTACGCGGCGCGGGGAGGCTTGGGGGCGTGAAGCCGCGGAGGAGTCCAGGGAGGAGCTTCGCCATTCCCGGGGCAAGGGTTAGCCCTGCACCGTTGAAGCCCGCGAAAACAATCGTGTCACGCCTTATCGCTTTGACTATAGGGAGCCCTTCCCTGCCTACAGCGCAAGGGGCCGCCCATGCCTGGATCACCCTGGCCTCCCAAGCGCTAGGGTTCCTCTCCGCGTAGCGCTCCAGCACGTCGTATACTGCCTCCATGTCTGTAGCGTACCCATCGAGTGGGTCGTCGAGCAGGGGGTTCGGCCCGTCGCCTATATTGCTCCGCGAGGGGGAGACCGGGACTATGTAGTAGTCGAGAGCGTCATCCTCGACCGGCATTGGCGGGCGCGCCCCTTCAACACTGGCAGCCTGGCACTTGTACACTACTAGTTCGCTCCGTAGGGAGGGGACCAGGGACGGGGTCCAGGGTCCGGCCGCCACAACAACTATGCCCTCGAGACGTTCTCCCCCGGTCCTGTATCTTCCCGGCACTCCAGAGACTGCTTCCTCTACAACCTCCACCCCCAGCCTCTCCGCCTTCTGGAGAAGGAGTGGGAGCACTCTTCCAGCATCAACGATAAAGGTCTCTATCACAGCATACGACTCGCTAGGCCTAGCGGAGAGCCACGAAGGCGGACCGTCTAAGAGCCTGCTCCTAAGGCCCAGGCTCCTATGCTCACCGACGACTCTCTCCATGCAATCCCTATCCTCGGATATCCACAGGGCCTCCACCCTCCTGACAAGGCCGGGATCGAGGCTCTCATAGAGCCTAACACTATCTAGCGCGTAGCGGAGCAGGGAGCCCCTCATTATGGTGACCACTATCCCCGCGCTCCTCGTGGCTGCACTGTACTTGAGCAGGGCCTGCTCGTAAACCCTCACCCTGTAGCCTTGTCTAGCCATCTCTATAGCGGCGCTAAGCCCGGCTACACCAGCACCTATCACGCTGACGGCCTCCAACTCTTCCACCAGCGCCTACGGCTCGCTCTACGGGTGCTACGCACTTGCAGGAGCATCCCTCACACTTATATTTGAGGTCGAAGTAATATACGGAGTAATGACAGATCCTTTTCGGCAACTCATAAGTGGGGTGCACTGCCATGCAGGCTGAGATAGTCTTCCCCTATGCAACTGGCGGACTCCTAATAATAGCGGTCGCAGTCATCCTCGTAATATGGAGGAGACTGGGCATCAACGCCCTATTCTACCTGGCTCTAGGCCTGCTCTTCGTGGCAATAGAGAGCTTCCTCGACGGCTACGAGGCTGGAAAGGTCCTGGCCTACGGAGGCTGGAACAACGTCCCCCAGGAAAGCCTACACGGACTACTAGTTCTTGACACGATCAGAGGAATATTCATAGTACTATGGGCAGCGGTAGAGTTCCTCTTCGCCTTCCTAATCGGCGGCCAGGAGAGGAAGAGCCTAGTCTACGGTGTCCCCGCAATAGTAGCTATAGGCGGGACCCTACAGACCATATACTTCAACCTGTACTACACTGGAGCGCCAGACCTGGAGACAAGGATATTCGTGAGCAGCGCGGTAAGGGTCTTCGTGTTCCTAATACCCGCAGCGCTCTTCGCAGGTGTCTACATCCTCTACAGCCTATACAGGCCGCTGAAGACTAAGAGCAGCCTACTCTACGGGCTCGGCTTCATCCTCCACGGCCTAACACTGCCGACCTACAGCGCTGCCAAGGAGGCCGGCCCCGCATTCCTAGGGCTCTGGTACGCTCTGGGAGGAGTCATACCAGCCTTCCTAGCGGCGCTCGGCTCGTACTACCTCTATCTAGAGTCGCGGGAGGAGATCGTCGAGGAAGAGGAATCAGAGTAGTTATACACCCTGCCAAGTACCGGATAAAATCCGGGCGCAAACTCTCTTTCCAATAAACTAGCGGTCCGCCCGGGCGGGGCGTCCTAAGCTCCACGCATGCCCGAGCGGTCCCATCCCCCGCGCGGGAGCCCCCAGGTGCCGAGAAATGCCGTGTCCCTACGCTGAGAGGCGGGGCCCAGTCATATACTGTAAAGCCATAGGGAAGGCTGTGAGCCCGCTGACTCATCCGTGCCTGAGCAAGAATAGATACACTAAGTGCAAGTACTATCGCGCCGCAGAGGCGAAGAAGGCTGAGAAGCCCTCGGCGAAGGCTCAACCAGCTGAGCCGGCCCGCCCGCCGAGAGAGGCTGAAGCCCCGCAGCCCAGTATGGAGGCAACGCCTCCTCAGCCCGCGATTGCTAGAAGCGACACTAGCACACGTAAAACTCGGGGGACAACGCTTGACGGGAGGCCCGCGAGAACATGCCTAGAATGCATCTACTACGGATCCAGGACTAAGATGTGCCTCCTCCTAGGCATAGAAGTCAAGGACCCCCTCAGACCGCCATGCGCCGAATCCCAGACCGAGTGATTTCCCGGACCAGCCTCCTCACATCCCCGTCTATAACAGCTATCGCGGCGAGAGCTACAGCATAGTAGATTATGGCGGGAGGCCCGATCAGGGCGGTCTCTTCTAGGAATCTGCTCGAGGGAGCACCCTCGACCCACGGGAGCAAGGCTAAACCCAGGCTCACAGCCATGTAAGCTAGAGTCCACGAGTAAAGCCTGAGGACCGCTCCCCCGCCGAGGAACCTCGCGGCTTCCCTGCTAATGACCGCGCTATACGACGCGGTCATCAGGAAGACGCTCACCGCCCAGGCGAGGCCGAGAGTCGCTAAGTCCCGCCCCCGCAACCAGGCGAACGCGGCGACCAGGACCATCGGATACACAATGTACGCTGGCAGGAGCTGCTTATAGAGTCTCTCGACGAGGCGTGCATGCTCGTCGGCGCTCTCCACGGATGCTACTGCCGCGCCCAGGTAGGAGTTCTCGAGGGAGACGCCTAATAGGAGGAATACTGCCTCGACGCTGAACAGCTTGAGCATCGGAGTAGCCCAGAGATATTCGCAGTTGATAAGGCAGATGACGTGGTCGCTATACACTAGGGAGAACATTAGTATTGGGACTGCTAGAGCCATGCTGAGCCTAATACTGCTCTCGACCTCGCTCCTGCTCCACCCCCTAGAAAAGGCTGCTTGGAGGAACCGGAACGTGTTCCTCATTATGTCGAGGAGCGTGAACGGGACGAGCCTAGCCACGAAGAAGCCGCTTATGAGTACGTTGCTCCCTGCTAGGCTTATAACGAGGGGGACGTCTATGTTCGGGAGAAGATAGCTGAACAGCCTGTACGTGCCCGCCCTGGCACGCCTCACGAGGCTCCTAGCCGCGCCTGCTACGGTGCTCCCCGCCATCCTGAGGTAACTCCTAGCATAGTATGCTAGCCCCGCGACCATGACTAGTGTTCTCGCTAGGAAGCTGGCGAGAGCTCCCAGAAGGCCGAGCCGCATGACCTGGACTAGCCCTACCACGCCGCCGAGATATACTAGTCTGCCCGTGAGTATCACTAGCGGCGCCCGGACCGGCCTGAGAGCGTCTAGGAGGAGTCCTAGGACTGCCCGGGCTCCGAGGAGGAGTCCTGCTAGGAACGCTATGGCCGAGTAGAGGCTGCTGCCTGTTAGGGCGTACACGAGGGCCCAGCCGCTCACCGCGCCTACTCCACCGCTGATAGCGCCGTAGAGGAGCACGCTGCTCTTGATGCTAGAGGAGCTCCTCACCGCGTCGCGTATGAGCCAGGCCTCATAGAAGACGCTCGTCATCGCCACATACTGCACGACCCTCTTGGTCAGGCTCTGCATGGCAGCATACTCAGCCGGGGAGAGGCGCCTCGCTAGTATGAGGCCGGCGGCCATCGTCGCTAGGGAGCCTACCAGTAAGAGGCCGGCCCTAGCCGCTATGAGTAGCTGTTTCGGCCCACCACGCTCGGAGGCCCGGGGCATCTCTCTACTCCTTCCCCTTCTTACCGGCGAGATGCTTCTCGAGCCACTCTATGACGAGCCTCAGACGCGCCACGCGCCTCCTAGGAGTGCCACCCCTCATCAGGCCGTGGCTCTCCCCGGGGAATAGCGCCAGCCTCGTTGGGACCCTATTGACCCGGAGAGCAGTGTAGAGCTGGAGAGCCTGCTCCATCGGGCACCTATAGTCGGCCATGCTATGTATTATGAGGGTCGGCGTTCGAACCTTGTTAGCGCTGAATAGGGGGCTCACCCTCTCGTACTCGCTGGGCTCGTCCCACGGCGTATAGCCGATCTGGTCCTCGGCGAACCACCAGCCTATGTCGCTCGTGCCGTAGAAGCTCGTCCAGTTGCTACAGCTCCTCATGGTAACTGCTGCCCGGAACTCTGTGGTCCTCGTTATTATGTAGTTTGTCATCCAGCCCCCATAGCTCCCCCCGGCGACGCCTCTCAGCTCCTTGCTTAGGGCCTTCATCCTCCGGACGGCGTCTCGAGCTATAGCTAGTAGGTCCTCGTAGTCGTCGGTGCCGTACCTCCCCCTTATGTCGGCGAACTCCTCCGAGTACCCGTCGCTGCCCCGCGGGTTACCGTATACGACAGCGATCCCGCTCGAGGCGATAGCGTGGAACTCGAACATGAAGCCGTATCCGAAGCTCGTCTTCGGGCCCCCATGAATGTATAGCACCCAGGGCGTGCAGGCCTCGCAGTCGCCGGAGCCGGGAGGCATGAGGATCCAGTAGTCTAGGCTCGCTCCGCCCCTGCTCGCCACGTAGTGGGCTGGCGTGGTTATGCCTCTCTTCTCGAGCCAGGTGTTGAAGCTCGTGATCTTGCCCTGCTGGGCACTGTATAGCTCCTTTGGGGACGTGGGCGTCATGAGTGTGTAAAATGTTCCCTTAGGGCTCACGTAGTACTCGTCGACGACCGACTCGGGGGCCTCGATAGCCTCTACTGGCTCGCCCTGCAGGGGCGCCTTGTAAATGTCGACCCGGCCGGCCTTGTGAATTGGGAAGTACACGTTGTCGTCTAGCCACTGGAGGGGCCTGCTACAGCTCGGACCGCGGGCGTCACTGTTGACACTGTTAGCGGTGTTGAACTGGAGGTCGCATGACAGGCAGGAGAGCTTCCCGGTCTCCGCGTCAGCAACATATACCCTCTGGTGGGTTGCCGAGCCCCTCTCGCGGAAGTGCCCCCGGATGGCGACAAGGTCTAGCGTATCTCTCGCGGCGAGAGCGGTTACAGTCATCCTCTTAGCCAGCAGCCTCTTCTCGCCGGTGGACGGGTTGAAGGCAACCACGTCCGCCTCATACGGGGATAGCTCGTACCTGCGGGCACCATAGATAATCCAGCCGTCCAGCGTCGCGGTGAAGGGATAAGCGTCTATATCCTCGGGGGTGGCGCGGACCGCTCTCCCCTGGGGGACGCGGACTAGGTAGATGCTTATCCTCCTGTCAAACACCCAGCCGGTCGCGTCTGCCCAGAAGGGGAGCCTGTTTATGTCGAGGAAGTCCCTATCCTCGTAGGGCTTCCAGTTGTCCGGCGCGTCGAGGACGGAGACAGCGAGAGTATCGTGCCCCGCCCACTCGACACCTAGGACACGCTTCTTCTCCGGCTCCCACACTCTTGTTACCGCCCCGGTATCCGGGTCTAGAAGCGCTACCCCGCTCCTCCTGTTCTTGGAGGGCCCTCTAGAGTACACTATTGCGACGCTCCCGTCCGGACCGGGCTTGGGACACGTGTAGCTCTCCTCTAGCCCTCCCGCGAGGAGGCGCGGGCGCCCGCGCCTTACCGAATAGATCCTAGACCTGTACGAGTCCCTCTCTAGTGTTGTTATGACGAATAGGGGGAGGCCCTCGGGCGTGACTACAGGGTCGCTAACGAGAACAAGATTATAGAGGTCCTCTGGGGCGACTCCAAGGGGATGCATCCCAGCACAGCACCCAGCATGAGGCACTGAGGGCAGGGGTGGGGGTATTAAGGGCCGCCAAGAGCCAGCCCTAAGAAGGGGGCCGTGAGGAGCATCCAGACCCCGGGAGGGCTAGGAGCTCGGTGACGGGGTGGCGGCTGACCGAGCCCCACAGATGTCCTCCTCCAGGAGCCTCCTGGTCAGCCTCTCAAGCCTCCCCTTATACACTGCTAGAGCCCTGCACGCCAGCTCGACGTCCCCCGGTTCCGGCTTGAGTATTGTCAGCTTATCGCTGGCTGCAACCTCGACGTGGAAGCCGCCGGGCCTGTACTTCTTGTAGCAGCTCCTGTTGAAACCGCTCTGATCTGCTATCGAGGCTATCCTCTGCGCCGTATCGAGGGTGAGCGCCGCGAAGTGTAGTATGGGCGGCTGGAGGCTGAGCCACCTCACAGCCCCGGGGCTAGGCTCCCCGCGGACCGCCTTTAGTAGGGGCTCGCAATCGCTCGGGTCGTGTGTCTGGGCCAGTATCCTAGCTCCTCTCTTATCGAATATGCTTGGCCCCTCTATTACGGCTAGCCTCCCACTGCAGCTGCTGGTTGTGAAAGCGCAGTGGTGCTTCTCGTTGAATTCTAGGAGAAATCCTAGGATGTCCCTGTCGACGAGGCCCTTCCTAGCGTGTTCGCGGAGGCGCTCCACAGCAATGCGCCTAGCGGTTAGCCAGTTCTTCAAGACCTAGTGCCCCACCGGTGAGCTAGGAGCCTCCGGGCCTCCTCTCCGGCGCCCACGAGCTCTATGACGGTGAGCTCGAGGAATGGCCTCACCCTCCCATCTACTAGGTGCCCGGCGTACACCTTGTCTGGCGACTTGGCTAGCGTCGCGTGGAGATGCGTGTAGTAGGACCCGTCGGGGCCCCTGACGCTGTTCCCTATTAGGCTTACGACCTCCAGGACTCTCGCGGGCTCCGCCTCAACATCAGTCACATAATACTTGTTCTCGTCCGGGCTGAAAACTCCTAGGCGGGCCCATGCCATACCGCCTATGCCCTTTATCACGGCGAACTCGATCCCGTTGTCGGCCAGGAACTCCTCTATGGCCCTGTGGGGGCTGGCCTCCTCTAGGATCTTGACGAAGAATATGCGGCCGGTGGCCCCATGAACCATCTCGTACTCGGGCATTTCCCATCACCGGGCTACTATCCGGTCCGGCCGGAGCCTACTTGAGTATTATGTCGTGGGGGCTAACCTCCTGGTAGCCGAGGGGGGTTATCTTCGCTAGCCTCCCCTTCTCCCACGCCTCGGGTATGCTCCCGGCCCCAGCGTAGCCAAGCGCTGCCTGGAGACCGTAGAACATGTGTGCAACTACTCTCACAGCGCTTCCTCGTAGGGGACTAAGCCTTCTACGCCCTCCTCGAGCTTCTTGCTGGGCCTACTGTACCTGTCGCTAGCGTGCCTCCTCTCCATCGCCCCCCTGCTAGCCATTCCCCGGTAGGTCTTGAACACGCCCTTCTCCAGCCTGACGAACCTGCTAGCAGCTTCCAGCGTCCCCGCGAGGAGCCGCCCGGCCATCACAGCACTAGCTCCAGCGATGATCGCCTTAGCAGCATCGCCGGGACCGCGGATGCCCCCGTCAGCGATTATAGGTATTCCACCGTGAAGTCCAGCGCTCTCGAGGGCCAGCCTAGCGTTTATCGTGGCGGTCAGAGTGGGCATGCTCGCGCCGGCGACTATGCCGGTGCTGCATATGCTACCGCTACTTATGCCCACGCGGAGGCCGGAGAGCCTGTCGTCCAGTATTGAGAGGAGGTCAACCACGGCCTCCCCCGTTCCTATGTTGCCCGCAATTATCTCGGCGCCCACCCGGTCCGCCACTCGCTTCAGAGCTCTCATCGCGTTTGTGTTATGTAGGTGGGCGACGTCTACCACTAGGAAGTCGGCTCCCGCCTTCTCCAGCAGGACCGCCCTATCAACGTCGAAAGGGCTTATGGCAGCGCCTACGAGGAGCCTGCCCTCCTCGTCCAGGCTGGGCTTTACGCCCGACGCCAGCAGGTCGTATAGTAGCTCTGCCTTGACGCCGAGCACCCTATAGTCGGCGCCCGCGGGGAGGACGACGAGCTCTGGCCTCCCATCACTGCCGAGGACAACGCTTGGCAAACCCTTGGCGGCCGCCTGCCGGGCTTCCTCGAGGCTCTCAGCCGCAGGGACCTCGGCCGACGGGCTCGGGTCGGCCTCTTTAACCCTGCGGACCATAGCGGCCTGCTCCTCCTTACTCATGTTTCTATGGATGACGCCGACCGCACCGATCCTAGCCAGAAGTGTCGCTAGGCGGTCCTCCGTCACGGTATCCATAGGACTGCTCAGGAGTGGAACACTAATCCTGTGCCTCCTGGTGATGCTTGTCTCGAGGTTGACCTCGCCGGGCTCCCTCTCGGCTCTGCCGGGAACAATTATCACGTCCCTGAAGGTTAACACTTCAGCCTCCACGCGTATCCCCATGGGACATCGGCTCGGAGGGGCGAAGATAAAAATAGGGGGTTTACTCCACGGTCACCACTCTGCCCAGCCTAACTATCTTGTTCGGATAGACTATGATTCCTCTATCGGTTATCTCGAAGAGGTGCCTCTTCATGCTGTGCTTTGTGCCTCGCATCTTCCAGACTATTAGGCTCCTGATTAGCTCGCCGTTTATCTCGTCGAGGTCAAGCCTTATGATCCCGTCGGCAGCGTGCTCGACTCCGGGCCCGCCGAAGCCCCTGTCGGTCACGCTAACCTGGCTGACTAGTATGCTCGTGGTCCCAAGTCCGCTCAGCACCCTCTTGAGA
>WAOS01000025.1 GCA_015521185.1 Desulfurococcales archaeon
GTGATTAGTTGTGCCCGATTTGTGGAGGCTTGGAATAGCATTATTCATCTTCCCGCTAACAGTGCTTATTGTTGATTTGTTAGAGAACACTCTCTCGGATTCCGAAGGCGCGGGTATAGCGGCTTTCTTGGGGCTAATTAGCTTCGTACTAGCGGTTGCAGGATCATTTGGTAAGGGCTGCCGGGGCTAACCTCTTTTCTCGGGTCTGCTCTTGTGTTGCTCTTTATGCTAGAGTTATCAAAAATAGTCTAGAGGCTAGCTGTTCCGGGCGTAGGAGCTTGGTCCGGGGGTGTGGCGGGCCCGCCGGGACTTGAACCCGGGACCAACGGGTGTCCTCCCAGAGACTCCCGGTTAAAAGCCCGCCGCTCTACCAGGCTGAGCTACGGGCCCAACACCCACGGTACGCCCTTTAGAGTGCTCCACCTATAATTTTTAGGGTCTGCACAAGGGCTGCAGAGGTTAATAGCGTTTCTATAGAGTGCGAGCCACCGCTAAAACTATAACTCCGGAGTGGGACGCTTCCGCTGGGGGAGGCCCGGAGGTCAGTATAGGGTTGCCCTCGAAAACGAGGTCGCGCAAGAAGATAGATTACAGGATTCTGGAGCACGAGCTCGTCCCAGAGCATAGGAAGCTAAGCTTCGAGGAAGCAGTGCTCGTGCTCAAACGTTTTGGGGTGAAGCCTAATCAGCTGCCCCAGATAAGCATAAATGACCCGGTGGTCCGTCTCCTTCGGGCCAGGCCCGGCGACATTATTGAGATTAAGCGTAGGTCTCCTACTGCCGGAGAGTCAATCTATTATAGGATCGTAGCGGCCTTCTAAGGGGGAGCTAGCAGTGGACTCGGAGGCACTTGCTGGGGCTAGCGGCAATACTCTCACAACCGACGACTTGTGGATCGTGTTCAGCTCTTTCATCAATGAGATGGGTCTATCGCGCCAGCACTTGGACTCCTTCAATAACTTCGTTAGGGATGGTATGAGAAACATAATCTCCAGCGTCAAGGAGATACGGCCGTACCAGCCTAGGAGGTACAGCAGGTTCGTGCCGAGGCGTAGGCACCAGATCTTCCCTACTCTGGGAGTTAATGTGAGAATTGAGATAGGGGATATGACGATAGGAGAGCCCGTGGTTAAGGAGGCTTATGGGGCCGTTCATAGAATACTCCCTCTAGAGGCGAGGATAAGGAACATATCGTATATGGCGCCTCTTTACGTTGAGATGAAGCTAATTATTGACGACCAGGTTGTCCAGAAGGAGAACGTGAAGATCGGTGAGATACCAGTCATGATTAAGAGTGTTATAGATCCTCTCTCCAGAATGAGTCCCGAGGAGCTTATCCAGGCTGGAGAGGATCCGTACGATCCTGGAGGCTACTTCATAATCAATGGCAGTGAGAAGGTAATAGTCATCCAGGAGGACCTAGCTGTAAACAGGATTATTGTTGGGAAGTCCACAGCGAGCACGTCAAAGATAACTCATAGCGCGAAGGTTGTCTCGACAGTCCTTGGAATCAGAAGGCAGATCATCGTGGATAGAATGAGCGATGGCAGCCTGGAGGTCAGCATATCGAGGGTGCCCCATAGGATACCTTTCGTCGTGCTAATGCGGGCTCTAGGGTTCGAGAAGGACCCCGAAATATTCTTCGCGGTCTCGCCTGACAGCGATATACAAATTCACCTCCTGCCGAGCCTTGAGAAAGTGAAGTTCGTTGCTGACACCACAGAGAAAGCACTAGAGTACATAGGCAACAGGCTCGCCAGTGGCCAGCCCAGAGAGGTCAGGATCGAGAGGGCCAAGGAGTTCCTGGACAAGCAGTTCCTCCCCCACCTCGGCACTAGCCCCGAGGATAGGAGGAAGAAGGGCTACTTCCTCGCTGAGATGGCGAACAGGGTGCTCCAGCTCTATCTAGACAGGAGAAAGGAGGACGATAAGGACCACTATGCAAACAAGAGGCTTAGGCTTGCAGGCGATCTTATAGCGGAGATATTCAGGGACGGTTATAACGCGCTCATAAACAACATACAGTCGAGCCTTGAGAAGAGGCTTGCTCAGGGAGGCCTAACGAGAACATTCAAGATAAGCAACCTTGTCCGCACCGACATTCTAACGGAGAGAATCAAGAGTGCCCTGGCTACTGGCAACTGGGGCCGCGACCGGACCGGTGTGAGTCAGGCTCTAGATAGGACTAACTGGATCAGCCTTCTGAGCCACCTTAGAAGAGTAATTAGCCCCCTTAGCAAGGGGCAGGTCCATTTCGAGGCGAGAGACCTCCACGGTACTCACTGGGGTAGGCTCTGCCCGTTCGAGACACCCGAGGGTATTAACTGTGGGCTCGTCAAGAATCTCGCTCTTATGGCGTACATCTCTGTTGGGGTTGACGAGAAGGAGATCGAGGACATGCTTTACAAGATGGGCGTTATACCTCTGGACGATCTCATAAAGCAGGCCGTGGAGGCCGGTGAAGCTCCCGACATAATGTATGAGGGCACTAAGGTCTTCCTCAACGGGCGTCCCATAGGGTACCACCCTAACGGCAGCGAGCTAGCGCGTAAGATAAGGGAGATGAGGAGGCGCGGAGAGATTAGTTACGAGATAAGCGTGTCCCACAGGGTTGACGAGTATATAGACGAGCTCTATGTGAACACTGATGCTGACAGGCTCATGAGGCCGCTCATAGTAGTTGAGAATGGGAAGCCGAAGCTCACGAAAGAGCATGTAGAGGCTATCCGAGAGGGCAAGATGACCTTCATGGACCTCGTGAGGCAGGGAGTAATAGAGTTCCTAGACCCGGACGAGGAGGAGGACGCATACATAGCAGAGTTCCCGTGGGAAGTCACTAACGAGCACACCCACGCGGAGCTGTGGGTAGCTGCCATAGTGGGAGTGGCAGCGGCCACCATACCCTACCTAGAGCACAACCAGAGCCCGAGGAACACGTATCAGGCTGCCATGGCCAAGCAGGCGCTAGGACTGTACGCCCTCAATTACATGTTCCGCACTAGCAGTCATTCGTACATACTCCACTACCCGCAGAAGCCTATTGTGCAAACGAGGATGCTAGAGATAATAGGTTACAACGCGAGACCAGCAGGTCAGAACATGGTTGTAGCCCTTATGGCCAGCACGGGTTACAATATAGAGGACGCACTAGTCTTCAACAAGTCAAGTATCGATTACGGTCTCGCTAGAGCATACTTCTACAGGACATACACCGCGGTCGAGAATGTGTACCCAGGCGCGGCGAGGGATAGGATAACCGTGCCCGCTCCAAACCTCCTCGACCACAAGGGAGACAAGTTCTACACGAAGCTTGGTCCCGACGGGATAGTAGAGCCTGAAGCCGAAGTCCGCGGAGGAGACGTGCTCGTAGGCCGCGAGAGCCCACCGAGGTTCTTGGGCGAGAGCAAGATACTGCCACAGACGAGCCTCACCAGAAGAGATACCAGCATACAGATGAGATTCGGTGAGAAGGGCGTCGTAGACGCGGTATTCCTCACCCAGACTACCGATAGGAACAAGCTTGTCAAGGTCAGAGTAAGGGACTTGAGAATACCGGAGATAGGCGATAAGTTTGCTAGCAGACACGGTCAGAAGGGAGTCATAGGAATGCTCCTCCCCAAGTATGATATGCCCTATACTGAGGAAGGGATAACTCCAGACCTCATACTCAACCCGCACGCCATACCGTCTAGAATGACCGTTGGGCAGCTCCTAGAGACGATAGCAGGAAAGCTCGGCGCACTCCAGGCACGGTTCGTCGACGGAACCCCATTCTTCAAGGAGCCAATAGAGAATCTCCGGCTAGAGCTACTAAAGGCCGGCTATGATCCCAACGCTAGAGAGATAATGTATGATGGGAGGACCGGCAAACTCATCGATAGACCGATAGCCATAGGCGTAGTATTCTACCAGAGGCTTTACCACATGGTTGCTGACAAGATGCACGCTAGAGCCACAGGTAAAGTACAGCTCCTGACCAGGCAGCCGACAGAGGGTAAGGCTAGGCAGGGAGGACTAAGGTTCGGAGAGATGGAGAGAGACTGCCTCGTCGGGCATGGAGCCACCGCTCTGCTCAGGGATAGAATGCTATATAACAGTGACTACTACACGATGTACGTCTGTGCTATATGCGGCCACATTGGCTGGTACAATAGGAGGAAGCGCGCTCTAGAGTGCCCGATCCACGGGACTGAGGGCGACGTGAAGCCTGTGAAGGTCCCCTATGCGTACAAGCTTCTCCTCCAGGAGATCACAAGCATGTTAATCAAGCCCGAGCTCAAGGTCGCGGAGAAGATACGGCTTCTCGATAAGATAGTCGGCCGGCCCGTTTCCGGGGGCAACTCCCGGTCTCGTAGCGACACTAGTGGTAATGGTAGGGGGTGAAGAGCGGTGGTAGTGTACGTCGGCGAGGATAGGGAGGATTACATTCTGGATAAGATCGTAATGAAAGTGCTGAGCCCTAGCGAGATAAATAAGATGGCCAGAGTGACCGTGACAAGAGCAGAGCTCTACGAGAGCGACGGATCTCCAGTATCTGGCGGCCCGCGAGACCCCCACTTCGGCGCTATAGAGCCCGGAGAGGTTTGCCCGGTATGTGGTAACACGAGAGAGCACTGTCCAGGCCACTTCGGAAAGCTTGACCTCGCTAGGCCGGTTGTTATTCCTTACTACTCCGATCACATCAAGTATATGCTAGATGCTACATGCAGGAGCTGTGGGAGAGCGCTTCTACCTGTTGAGAAGGCGAAGGTTTACAGGGAGATACTGAGAGAGCTACGCAAGGACTGGTACCAGCTTTACGAGACCTTCCTCAAGGAGATACGCAAGGAGATGGCCGCAACTATCGAATGCCCATACTGTGGTGCTAGGCAGTTCAAGATCAGGTACGTGAGACCCGTGCTCTTCTACGAGGAGAGGCCCGAGGGCGAGACTAGGCTAACCCCGATAGACATAAGAGAGAGGCTCGAGAGAATACCGGACGAGGATCTCGAGCTCCTCGGAATGGACCCGAAGAAGAGCAGGCCGGAGTGGATGGTGGCGACTACCCTGCCGATTCCACCAATAAGCGTTAGACCTCCAATCACTCTCGAGACCGGTCTAAAGTCGGAGGACGACTTGACGCACGCTATAGTTGAGATAGTAAGGCAGAACTCTAGGCTCCACAACCTCATAATACAGAACGCTCCAGAGACACTTGTAGAAGACGCGTGGTTAGCGCTCCAGTTCGTCGTAGCCGCATATATCGATAATGAGCTGCCGAACATCTATCATCTATCCCATAGGAATCAGAGACCCATGAAGACTCTAGCCCAGAGGCTGAAGGGCAAGGAGGGGAGACTGAGGGGCAACCTATCGGGTAAGAGAGTGAACTTCTCTGCTAGAACCGTGATAAGCCCCGACCCGAATATTAGTATCAACGAGGTAGGGGTCCCCATAGAGATAGCAATGATATTAACCTATCCGATGAGGGTCACGCCCTATAATATTGAGGAGGCTAGAAAGTACGTTCTCAACGGCCCGTACAAGTGGCCTGGCGCGACGTTCGTGTACAAGAAGAGGAGTGGGAAGCAGATAGATCTGCGCTTCCAGAAGAACTACAAGCAGCTCGCGGAGAGCCTTGAGGTCGGTGACATAGTTGAGAGGCACTTGCTCGATGGAGACGTGGTACTATTCAACAGGCAGCCTAGCCTGCATAGGATGTCAATCCTGGCCCACAAGGTAAGGGTGATGCCCTACAAGACCTTCAGGCTCAACCCACTAGTCTGCCCGCCGTACAACGCGGACTTCGACGGAGACGAGATGAACCTGCACCTAATGAGGTCGCAGGAGGCCAGGGCAGAGGCAGAGGAGCTTATGCTCGTTGAGAAGCATATAAGGACTCCCAGATATGGAGGCCCGATAATAGGCGGGCGCCAGGACTATGTCAGCGGCGCCTACCTGCTGACTATCAAGAATAGGTTCCTAACGGAGAGGGAGGTAATTGATCTCCTAGGAGCTGCCGGATACAAGGGATCGCTACCGGAGCCGGCAATTCTGGCCCCGAAGAAGCTCTGGACCGGGAAGCAGATAGTGAGCCTCTTCCTGCCCGAGACTTTCAATTACACTGGGAAAGCCAAGATTAACAGCGGCCCCCTGAGGTGTGACACGTTCGACTGTATGCATGACTCCTACGTTGTGATCAACAAGGGCAAGCTCCTTATGGGGGCTTTCGATAAGGCTTCTATCGGCGCCGAGGTCCCCAACAACGTTCTCCATAAGATTGCGCTTGAGCACGGCGATTCCAAGGCGAGGGAAATACTGGACACAATGTATAGGATGTTCATAAGGATGCTGGACCTCAGAGGCCTTACAATAAGCCTCTCAGATGTTGATGTGCCCGAGGAGGCCAGGAGGGAGCTAGCTAAGCTCATAGACGATGCTAAAAAGGAGATAGACGAGTACATCAGGCTCTACCACGAGGGCAAACTAGAGCCTCTCCCAGGCAGGACTCCCGAGGAGACGCTCGAGCAGAAGATAATAGTTAGACTCCAAAAGCTCTTGAACGATGCTGGCTCTCTAGTAATTAAGTACATGGACCCGTTCAACGACATATTCGTTATGGCTAAGACTGGAGCCAGAGGAAGCGACATAAACATCACGCAGATGGTCGCGCTGCTAGGACAGCAGGTCGTCAGGGGTAAGAGGCCCTCGAGAGGATACAGGGACAGGACCCTCGCGCACTTCAAGCCGAAAGACCTGTCCCCGGAGGCTAGAGGGTTCGTAAAGGGGAACTTCCGCTACGGCCTCAGACCTACCGAGGTGTTCTTCCACGCAGCAGCAGGCAGGGAAGGACTTGTTGACACGGCAGTCAAGACTAGCCAGAGCGGATACATGCAGAGGAGGCTAATTAACGCTGAGCAGGACGCGTATGTAGCGTTCGACGGCACCGTGAGGGACAGCTATGGAAACCTAATTCAGACTAAATACGGAGAGGACGGTGCCGACCCGATGGCGACCTACCACGGGAAGGCGGTCAGCGTTGACAGGCTCTTAGAGAGGTTTGGAGAGATAAAGGAAGGGTAGGGGTGAGCCGGTATGGTCGATATTGAACTCAAGGTACTCTTAGGCGAGGACATAAGCCTGGAAGAGCTCTCGAATCTAGCTAGATACGTGCTTCCCAAAGAGGTCTATGACGAGATAAAGGAGAAAGTAATAGATAATGATAGACTCACTGATAGGAGTAAGATAAGAATTATCAAGGAAGCAATAAGGGATCACCTCAAGAGCCAGGTACAGCCAGGAGAGCCCGTTGGTGTTGTAGGAGCGCAGAGTCTTGGAGAGCCTGGGACACAGATGACCCTAAGAACCTTCCACTACGCTGGAGTCGTCGAGTTCGACGTCACCCTAGGACTCCCGCGACTAATAGAGATAGTAGACGCGAGGAGGGAGCCTAGCACGCCTATAATGAGAATACCGCTTATTGACAAGTATAAGAACGATATCGAGAAGGCGCGTGAGATCGCTAGGAAGCTGGAGTACACGACTATAGGCAATATCAAGGACACAATCACCTGGGAGCCCGGCATTCCTAAGATCACTATAGTGCTGGATAAGAACCTAATGGAGGACAAGGGAGTAACTCTTGAGAAGGTAATCGCTGCTCTGAAGAAAGCGAAGCTTGGAGAGATAGAAGTCGAGAGCGAGGATCCCCCAACAATAACTATATGGCTAAGCGAGAAGGTCATATCGCCCGAGGAGCTAGCGAACCCTATAGCTTTCCAGACGATCGAGAACAAGATAGAGAAAATCTATCTAAAGGGCATCAAGGGCATCCGTAGAGCCATAATTCAGAAGCAGGGCGACGAGTACGTCATAATAACGGACGGGACTAACCTTGCGGAGGTTCTAAAGGTAAAGGGTGTCGACTATAGAAGAGTGAGGAGTAACAATATTCACGAGGTTGCCGAGGTCCTGGGAATAGAGGCCGCGAGGAACACTATAATCGAAGAGATCATGGGGGTTCTCAGCGAGTCGGGCCTCGACGTCGATATAAGGCACGTGATGCTGCTCGCGGACTTAATGACGCACACGGGCAAGGTCAGGCAGATAGGCCGTCTCGGCATCGCAGGCCAGAAGCCTAGCGTTCTTGCTAGGGCCGCGTTCGAGGTTACAGCGAAGAACTTGTATGATGCTGCAGTGAGGGGCGAGGAGGAGAGGTTCCTAGGTGTAACAGAGACAATAATAGCAGGTCTAATACCGAGAGTAGGAACCGGGTTAGTATTATTAACAAGTCCTGCTGCACCCGAGAGGGAGGGGCACGAAGAGGTAAGTAAGGCGTCGGAGGAGCAGCCGCAGGAGGCGGGAGGTGAGTAACAGCAATGAGTGTAAGTCTTGAGAGGGAGCTCAGGAGCCTGCTCAAAACTGGGAAGGCATATCTAGGGGTTAAGCAGACGCTCAAAGCGCTAATGCATGGTGCAGCGAAGCTAGTCATTATCGCGGAGAATATTCCTCCCGAGTATAGGGCTAGGATACAGTACTACGCGAAGCTCAGCCAAACGCCAATCATAGTTTTCAAGGGTACTAGTGTCGATCTAGGCCTGATAATAGGAAAGCCCTTCAGGGTCTCGGCCATCGCTGTGATAGACGAGGGTTCGTCCCGCATACTAGAGCTCGCCGAAGGAGCCTAGCGGTGTGGACGATGTCTCGTGATAAGATAACTATGGAAGAGCTACGTCTCCTGGCTATTTTCCAGGATATAACTGGGGCCGTAGCCTATAGGTGCATAGAGGATCCAGAGACAGGGAAACTGTACTTCCTAGTTAACCCTAGCGAGATTGGAAAAGCTGTTGGTAGGAAGGGAGTTAATGTAAAGATGCTTTCCGAGCTTTTTGGTAGGAGAGTCGAGATAATTCCGTATTCGCCTGAGATGAGTCTTGAGGAGTTCCTTTCAAGGCTGCTAATGAACGCTAAAATAGAAAATATAAGAATGGTTGAAAAGGATGGGGAGAAGAGGCTCATTGTGAAGGTAAGGGAGGAAGACAAGGGGAAAGCCATCGGTCGTGGGGGGAGGAATATCGAAAGGGCGAGGCGGATACTCCGCCTCATGTACGGGATAGACAAGATAATCATCCGATAGCACCCCAGAATTTTAAACCCTACCAGGTATCAGAGGCCTTGACGGGTGGTCCCGGAGAATGACCGGTAAGAAGGCGCCTGCAGGCCTATTCGCGGCTCGCAAGCTCAGGAGGAAGCGCATGAAGTTCAGGTGGAGCCAGAGGGAGTTCAAGAGAAGGATGCTGGGCCTAAAGAAGAAATACGACCCCCTAGAGGGCGCCCCTATGGCTCGCGGAATAGTGCTTGAGAAGGTTGGTGTCGAGGCGAGGCAGCCCAACTCTGCGCTTCGAAAGTGTGTCAGGGTGCAGTTAGTCAAGAATAAGAAAACTGTCACGGCATTCGTCCCGAGGGACGGTGGTATACTTTATATCGACGAGCACGACGAGGTCATTATAGAGGGTATTGGAGGACCCAGGGGCAGGTCTATGGGTGACATACCAGGAGTTAGGTATAGGGTTGTCATGGTAAACGGCGTATCTCTTAAGGCTCTTTGGGAGGGCAAAAAGCAGAAGCCTCGCAGGTAAGGGAGGGGGGCTATTCTTCCTCTTCCTCTTCATCCTCGTCGTCGGAGAACTCCTCTGCCTCCTCTTCGAGTCGGACAAGCTCTTCGGCCACGTAGATTGGTTTTTCGAGGACAAGAGCAAGGTAGATAGCGTGGCTCGGGATCATTTTGACGCTGAAGGTCAGGTCGTCGCTCCGAAAGATTGCGTGGGCGCTGTAAAGGCCGTTGCTCATGTCTATTTCATCGATTATTACTTTGTCTAGGATATTCTCGAATATGGATCTGAACTTTTCATTGTGTGCGAGTATATCGTAGATGCTTTGCCTCTCCGGCGGGAGATCGCCCCTGTTTAGCCTCTGTATCGTGAGGGCAATCTCTGGGGGTATGTTGACTAGTGTCAGCATCTTACCCTCCTCGAGGTAAAGACGGAGGCCTATGAGCACGGCTCCTATGCCGGTGCGGTAGTCCTCGATAATCTCTTCGAAAGGATGCACCCTCAGCACCTTATACAGTCTGCCCTTCAACCTGCAACGCCTCGCTGGATTATCGGACCCCCTGTAGACGCGCTTGATCTAAGCCTCTTAAGGTTTCACTGCTCTGTTAAACCTATATTAGCCGGATAGGATACGCACAGGCCAGGGGAAGGCGGTCTCCCTAAGTAGAGTGGTGGGGTGCGTAGCTGTTGGCAGAAGAGAAGCATCTCCCAGAAGGCCTAGAGGTTAAGGCAGATGCTATTAGGCTATTCGGGAAGTGGAGCTGGGTCGGAGTCGAGATTAGGGATCCCGGGCTGAAGAGGTACATCTCTCTGCGGCCTGTATGGCTGTCTCACACTGGCGGCCGCCATGAGCATAGGAGGTTCCTAAAGTCCCGGGTACCCATAGTGGAGAGGCTGATGAACCAGCTTATGAGGCCCGCGAGGAATGGTGGGAAGAAGCATAAGGCTTACAATATTGTTAAAACTGCTTT
This sequence comes from Desulfurococcales archaeon, assembly GCA_015521185.1. Classification (GTDB taxonomy): domain Archaea; phylum Thermoproteota; class Thermoprotei_A; order Sulfolobales; family Acidilobaceae; genus S143-63. The sequence goes on from WAOS01000025.1 coordinate 10,561, forward strand.
CGACATAATCTACTTCGAGACCGGTGAGAACCCGATACAGGTCCTTGTGAGGGCAATAGAGAATGCGGCTCCGAGGGAGGAGACAACTAGGATAGTGTTCGGAGGAATAACCTACAGGGTCTCCGTAGACGTATCTCCTCAGAGGAGGGTCGACCTGGCGCTGCGGCACATAGCTGAGGGAGCGCGCCAGTGCGCGTTCAACAATCCGAAGCCAATCGAGGAGTGTCTAGCTCAGGAGATAATTCTCGCATCCCGGGGAGACCCGCAGAGCTACGCTGTTAAGCAGAAGGAGGAGATCGAGAGGATAGCTCTCAGCTCCAGGTAGGGCAAGAATTCGTTCGGCCCTGCTTGGCTGTTCCTCGTTTTTCAATTCTGTTTTTCGTGTGATAGACGAGCTTACACTCTCGTGGCACCCTTGTTATGTGTTCGTGTGATACTGGTGGGACTCTTTTCCTGCCACGTTAAGCATTTCTTGGACGGCGTTGGAGGAAACGGTGCCTTTTTAAAGGCCGCATAATAGCCTATGAGTCGCGGACAACCGGGTAAGCCGGAGAGTATGAGGTGATAAGGGAATGCCGGAGAAGCCCCATCTAAACCTGGTGGTAATAGGTCACGTGGACCACGGTAAGAGCACTCTAGTGGGACACCTGCTATACCGTCTGGGTCTAGTAGACGAGAAGAAGCTCAAGGAGCTCGAGGAGCAGGCAAAGGCCAAGGGTAAGGAGAGCTTCAAGTTCGCATGGATACTTGACAAGATGAAGGAGGAGAGGGAGAGAGGAATCACTATCGACCTAACCTTCATGAAGTTCGAGACTAAGAAGTACGTGTTCACCGTGATCGACGCTCCCGGGCACAGAGACTTCGTCAAGAACATGATCACCGGTGCCAGCCAGGCCGATGCAGCCATACTCGTCGTGTCGGCGAGGAAGGGAGAGTTCGAGGCTGGAATGAGCAGGGAGGGCCAGACCACCGAGCACCTGCTGCTAGCTAAGACTATGGGTATCGAGCAGATCATAGTTGCCGTTAACAAGATGGATGCTCCCGACGTTAACTACAGCCAGAAGAGGTACGAGCAGATAGTGAACGTGCTCAAGAAGTTCATGAAGAGCATCGGCTACAACCCCGAGAAGATACCCTTCATACCCGTGAGCGCGTGGAAGGGAGACAACCTCATCGAGAGGAGCCCCAACATGCCATGGTACAACGGGCCGACCCTAGTGGAGGCCCTCGACAGCCTGCAGCCGCCTAAGAAGCCTGTCGACAAGCCTCTAAGGATACCCATCCAGCACGTCTACAGCATCCCCGGCGTTGGTACTGTGCCCGTAGGTAGGGTTGAGACTGGTGTGCTAAGAGTTGGCGACAAGGTAGTCTTCATGCCTCCGGGCGTAGTCGGTGAGGTCAGGAGCATACAGATGCACTACCAGGACCTGCAGAAGGCAGAGCCTGGCGACAACATCGGCTTCAACGTGAGAGGCGTCAGCGTGAGGGACATCAAGAGGGGCGACGTGGCCGGCCACCTAGACAATCCGCCGACTGTCGCGGAGGAGTTCACTGCCAGGGTATTCGTGATATGGCACCCAAGCGCTATAGCGCCCGGCTACACGCCAGTGATCCACGCCCACACCGCTAGCGTAAGCTGCCGCATGACCGAGATAGTGGCTAGGCTAGACCCCAGGACCGGTAAGGTAGTGGAGGAGAAGCCCGCGTTCCTGAAGGCGGGCCACGTGGCTATAGTCAAGTTCAAGCCGATAAAGCCGATGGTGATAGAGAAGTTCAGCGAGTTCCCAGCGCTCGGAAGGTTCGCAATGAGAGACATGAACAGGACCATCGGTATCGGCATAGTAACCGACGTCAAGCCCGCAAAGGTGGAGATAAGGGCCAAGAAGTAAGGCCCTCTTTCCCTCTAACCCCCACGATCTACATCTTCTAACTCGTCGGCTCCGTCTCCTGCCTCTGGGAGAATCCCATAAATACTGGGCAATCGCAAGACATAGGCGGGAGGGGTCAGAGAGCATGGTGTTCAGGATAAGGATCAAGCTGCAGAGCACAAACGTGAAGCACCTCGATGAAGTAGCTAAGTCAATAGTTGAGATCGCCCGTAAGAGCGGTGTGACGGTGAAGGGGCCTGTCCCGCTTCCAACGAAGAGGCTGGAAGTACCGATCTTCCGCCTCCCCCATGGCGAGGGGAGCAAGTATTGGGATCACTTCGAGATGACCATACACAAGAGGCTTATTGATATCGACGCCGACGAGAGAGTGATGAGGCGCCTCATACGCCTACAGGTTCCCGACGATGTCGCTATCGAGATAAAGCAGAGGGGAGTAGGCGGCGTGCTCCACGCAAGGTCAACTGGCAGGAGGAGCACGCGGAGTAGGAGAAGCTCCTAACGCGGCACGAAATATTTCTCCCGGAGCCCCAAACATATTGTAATATCGGCGGTGCATCCCCGCCTGTAGAGCGAGGATCGCAGGCGCGCCGGGGTGCCCGAGCGGACCAAGGGGACGGGCTGGAGACCCGTTCCCCCTCACGGGGGGCGCGGGTTCGAATCCCGCCCCCGGCGCCAGCATACTCCTTATTCTCGCGCGAAGGATCGTGGCTCGGGCATAACAATGATAGTTCTCCGAATGCTCTCTAGAGTCTCCCGGGTTATGCTGAACCTGTTTTCGTCGAGCCTAGTTCTACCGGCCTTGGCAACCTCGAGGAACCTGTCAAGGCTGTCCAGAGGGGCTGTGCTTCCATGCGTCCAGTAGTGGAGCGGTAGAACAACCTTAGCGCCTGTTAGCTCAACGGTCTCCCAGGCCTCATACGCGTCAATAGTGTAGACGCCCCCGACAGGCAGCATTAGGACGTCGACGTTCTTCAGAGCATCGAGGATCTCTCCCTCGGGAAGATGGCCTATATCGCCTAGATGCGCGATGCGTATCGGACCGACTCTCAATATGTAGACTGTGTTATCACCGCGTATGCTACCGTTAGCCTTATCATGGTAAGTCCTAAGCCCGATTAGGTGTGCGTCGCCTAGGGAGGTCTCTCCCCTAAAAGATCTAAGCACTTTAGGGTTGCCGCGAAGCATTTCGACAGCATTATGATCATAGTGGTTGTGTGTTATGAGAGCATAATCGGCTTCAACGCGGAACTCTGGCAGGTTAAGACTTCCGCCGTCGTGCGGGTCTATTACTATCCTAGCATTACTGGCGGTGATTATTCTCACGTATGAGTGGCCATACCACTCTATGGTTACTTTCACGCCATCTGCACCCGAGTATGCGAGGCGAAATAGCAGGTTATCTATAAAGGCGACTGTAGCGGCCACTCCCTTTTCCCGGGACGCGGTCTTGTCGCTGACGTATATGGGGGCGCGGATAAGGACTCTAGACGAAATAGATGTTAACGGTAAGGTCGTCCTCCTCAGGATAGACGTGAACTCCCCCATAGGTTTGAACGGCGAGATACTAGATGACACGCGTTTCCGCGCCCACGTACCTACTATTAAAGAGCTGCTCGAATCCAACGCTAGGCTTGTTCTCCTTGCGCATCAGGGAAGACCGTTCAACGAGGACTTCACCAGGCTGGAGGCCCACGCTAGACTCCTGACAAAACTAGTCGGCCAGGAAGTAGCTTACGTCCCCGATATAATCGGTCCTGCAGCTAAAAGGGCTGTTGAAAAACTCGGGCCTGGCGAGGCGGTACTCCTCGAGAACACGAGGCTCTACTCGGAGGAAGCCCGTGAGGCTCCTCCAGAGGTTCTCGTTAAGACGATTCTGGCTAGGGAGCTAGCCTCCATGGGGGAGTATTATGTCAACGACGCATTCGCCGTCTCCCATAGAAGCCAGGTTACCGTTGCGGGCCTCCCCAGGCTCCTCCCTAGCGCGGCCGGCCGCCTGTTAGAGAGGGAAATAAGAGCTCTCAGTAGGGCGTTGAGCAAGGA
>WAOS01000026.1 GCA_015521185.1 Desulfurococcales archaeon
GTATAGTACGGCGGATAACATTAAGCTGAAGAGGACTAGGCAGGCTGTGAAGAGGGCTCTCGCCGCCGCTATGGATAGGCTCCAGATGATACCTAAGGTTCCCAAGAACGGGCTAGTCCTCTTCTGCGGCGAGGACGTGAATACGGGCGACTTCGCCTGCTACGTATTCAGCCCGCCCGAGCCTATCAACGTGTTCTACTACCGGACCGATAAGCGGTTCATAACCGACTTCCTAGAGGAGATGGTTGAAGCCGACGATGTCATAGGCATAGTGATAGTTGAGAGGGACCACGGAACCATTGGGGTTCTCAAGGGGACTAGGCTGCAGGTGCTCGAGGAGATAACGGACTACATACCCGGGAAGCACAAGATGGGTGGTCAGAGCCAGAGGAGGTTCGACCGAATAATAGAGCAGCTCGTCGACCAGTTCTTCAAGAGGCTGGGCGAGCACGTTAACAGGCAGCTCCTCCCCTTCCTCGAGAAGGGCAAGCTCAAGGGCATAATAGTAGCCGGTCCGGGCCTGGCTAAGCAGGAGTTCGTCAAGGGCAAGTACCTCGACTATAGGCTCCAGAACCTCGTGTCGAAGGAGCTCGTAGATGTTGCATACCAGGGGGACCAGGGCCTCAGGGAGGTAGTTATGAAGGCCCAGAACGTCGTCCAGATCCAGAGGTACCGGGATGCTATCAAGGCTCTCGAGGAGTTCAAGCTCAACCTCGCCAAGGACACGGGCCTAGTGGTCTACGGGCCTAGGGAGGTCGAGGAGGCGCTTAACATGGGCATGGTGAAGATGCTGCTAATCCACGAGGACCGAGAGGATATTGACGAGTGGAGGGAGAAGGCCGAGGCCAGCGGCGCCGAAGTAATAATAATACCGTCGAGCCTGCCGGAGGCGGAGTGGTTCAAGAACACCTTCGGAGGGCTAGCTGGCATACTCCGCTACAAGATAAGGCGCTAGCCCCTCACTCCTTAGCCAGGCTCTTCCTCAGCCTCTCGATACCTCCTATGCTCAGGATATACTCTGCTGTCGTGGGGGTCACAGCCTCCATCCACCTCGGGTCTCCCTTCGCCATCAGCTCTCTGATCCGCTCCCCCCTCCAGAAGTCCCTGTTGAACTTGGGTGGCTCCCTCACACCCACGCCGGCATCCATGAATATCTTAGATATCACGGGGTTCCTAGTCAGTATCGTGTCGACCTTGGGGACGTATGAGAGCACGTAGTACACGCTCCCTATACTTGTCTCGAGGGTCCGGATCGTAGCAGTTATTATCCTAGTGAGGTCGAGCCTCTCGTCGGCAGCGCTGAGCCTGATCATCTCTATGCGCTCGCCTGCGGTGAAGGGGTTCCTGGGAGTGTAGTTCTCGCTGGCCATTCCGACGAGGAGAACTATCTCCTCGTATCCTTCCTCTAACGCCCACTTAATAATTGATAAGTGTCCCTTGTGGAACGGTTGGAACCTCCCAAATATTAGAGCCCTCCTCGGCCTCCGATAGACCATCTCGACCCCCACCCCATGGGGTGGCCGGCGCTAGCCTTATAGGGACTCGTCTCTCCTGCGACCATAAAGAGGTGGGCGGGGATGCCCGACGACCATGAGGCTCATAGCCATGAGGAGATAACGAGCGAGAAAATCCTTGAGAACCTGAGCGTTGTCTATGAGGATGGGGAGATAATTGTTTATACCGCCCCCACCGAGGAGGAACTCATGAACATCCTCCTCGACCTCCTCCGAAAGCATCGCAGGATGACAATACGTGACCTCCACAAGTATCTCTCGGGCTTGGCCAGCGAGGATAAGATAAGGTATGCTCTCAACAAGCTTATGAAAGAGAACCGCGTCGTAGTGGATAGGGAGGGCTACTACTACCCTATAGAGGCGTATCAGGAGTTTGTAAAGAAGGAGGACCTGCTGACGGATTATGAGCTGGACACTCTGGAGATTTAGTGTGCTCTCCCGGGAGTTCTGCGGAATATAATTGTTTTTTCATAATCCTAAATCACATAGTACGCCTGGTTCACAACGTCCTGGAAGTCGTTTGGTAGCACCTTCTTCCTCGACGTGTAGTACTCGTACATCTTCTCGAGGAACTTGACGAAGACAGGACAGCCCTCGAACCTGCCGTCGCGATCACACTTACCAGTCTTCCCCTCGACAGTCACCATTAGGAGGCACATCCCGGTGCGCCTGTCATAGTAGGGACATAGCTTGTGGTATCTTTTGGCGCTCTTAATCATCTTCTCTATCCACTTGGCCTTCCTCTCGTCCTCATGCTGTGGAGTCTCCTGAGACACGAGTCTTCACCCCCTCTCCAACCCTTAATAGGATAGAGTAATCATTTATCGGTTGCCCCCTCGGTCACGCTATGACGAGCAGGACTAAGCTCAATGCGAAGAGAGCTATCCAGAGCCTCCTATCGAGCTGCACTATCTTGCTGCCGTCGAGGGGAGGGAAGGGTAGGAGGTTGAAGAACGCTATCCACGCGTTAACCCATACCAGGCTCTCCATGAGCCCGTGCAGCCATGGGCCGCGGGTTATGTAGGCGAGGGGGGCCGAGGCTATGGCTATCGCTATGTTGGTGGCCGGTCCGGAGGCTACGCTCGCGAGCATCGCCCTCCTATACTTCGGCCCAACCCCCCAGACGTATGTCCTAACGTAGCCGGGGGCCAATATGACAACTGGTAGGAAGCCGGATACTAGTGTGAGTAGGAGCCCGGGGACGTAAGCTACGAACTCGCTCCGCATACCGTACGCTCTCGAGACCTGCCTGTGGGCGAGCTCGTGCGCTACGAACGCTATGATAATGGACGCCATTAGCGGGCTCTTGTAGAAGTCCGGGTTTAGTAAGTTCCTGGGCCGTGCTAACGCGAAGGTTATGGCCGCTAGCCCTAGGACCCAGCTTGCTGGCTCGCCTATCTCCCTCCCCCATCTACTGTAACGCATTGCTCGACGCCCTCTGATCGGGATCAATCCCGGGACTATATAACGCGGGCCGGCCCCGCTATGGGTGTTACCCCATATAGGGCTGAGGCTCTGGGTGTGTGATACGTATAGGGGCAGGGCTTTGGACTATTCCAGCGCGGGCGAGATCGCTCTCGAGGTGCTTGACGCGGCAATTGCTAGGCTGGGCAACGCGAAGGAGGCCGGGGAGCGGCTGGGGAACAAGTGGCTCTCCCGGGCTGCGGGAGAGTATATTCCGATACTCATGCGTGTGCGAGGGGATCTGGAGAGAATCTTGGGGCTAGTGAGGGACAATAGGTGTATTGTAGCCCGCGTCGAGGCCTGCTCCCTCGAGAGGCTTGTCCACGAGCTCAGGATAAAGGTGTATAGTGAGGCGCCCGCAATACTGAGGAGGACAATAGTTGAGGCGCTAGCGGCTGCGAGCGGCTTCCTGTCCCCCCTCTGCTCGGGTGACGTGACTGATTGTGGGGAGGGAGTTGTTGATTAGGAATGCACCAATGATATATTAGGTCTCGGCTACTACCTACAAAACACGAGGCAATTATATGGAGGTGGTGTACGATGGCAGGAAGAGAGACTGTAATAACTCTCGACCTCGAGAGGGTCCCCGTGAAGCCTACCAGCGCCCGCGAAATCAGGGAGCTCGAGATAGCTCTCATCATAGGGACTCTCTTCCGACCCGACGTTATGAGCGAGATACTCGAGCCCAAGGAGTTCACCACGTGGGTTGACAGCCTAGCGGTTGCTGCGGGGGCCCTCGCGAGGGAGAAGGCGGGCTACCCTATCTCTAAGATAGCGGAGGAGCTTGGGAGGAGCGAGACAACGATACGCAACCACCTGACAGGTAAGACCAAGGCCAGCCAGCTCGTCAGGGAGACCTACGAGAGGCTGGTCCGCGGAGAGCTGAAGATAGCCCTGCCCATATGCAAGCCCGAGGACCTGGAGGAGCTAGAGAACCTGAGGGAGAAGGTCAAGGCCCTCGAGGAGAAGCTTGCCAAGGCCCGTGAGGCCGCGGAGGAGGCTAAGAAGAGTGTTGAGAAGCTCGTTGAGCTCCTAGGCTCCTAGCACCCCCAATTTTTATCCTCACACAAGGGCTAGCCTCCTGGAGGGTGCTCTTCCTTGGCCAAGCGGGGCCGCGAGCCCATGTATAAGACGATTTTCGCCGTCTACCATAAGCCACAATCTGAGTGCCAGTTTTTCGAGGTCCAGGAGAAGGAGGGCTACTATCTTGCTAGGTGCAGGGTTCTGGAGAGGTACTTGACTACTGACCAGGTCATAAAATGTGAGAACTACTGGAGGACTTGCCCGTTTAGGAGGATCGGGGAGCAAATGCTGGAGGAGGACTAGATCCTGACTCTCCTAATGCTTACCCCGAGCTCTTTGGCCTTCTCAAGCAGCGCGCTGCTCACCTTGGGCCCGGCGCCGTAGAGCACTAGTACTTTCTTAGCTTGGCCAGCGCTCGCCAGAGCTTCGACCTCGCTTGCCGGTACCTCGCCGGATCGGCCGTAGACTTTGACCAGTAGCTTCTCGCCCTTCTTGCTAGCGGTGAAGTGATACGGCGCGTCGGGGCTAGTGTTCTCGACCTTAACATCGTAGCCGGCCTCCCTGTACCTGGCCGCCACCTTGCCTATGATGCCGTACTTCTGGGCTAGCTTCTTAGCCTCGAACGCCTCTCTCGCGGTGGTCATCGCATCTTCACCGTGCTGGCCCGTGTCGGTCTAGGATTTAAATTTGGGGGTGTTAGGGGAGGACTTGTGTGCCCTTATCTCCCTTGTATACCTCGTACGCCTCCTCTAGCAGGCCTATTGCTGAGGGGCGCCCCGTCTCTATTGTGAACCGGATGGCTGCTAGGACCTTGGGCCCCATGCTCCCAGGTGGGAAGTGCCCCTCCTCGTATAGCTTTAGTAGGTCGCCCGCGCTGACCTCTCGAAGCCATTTCTCTCCCGGCTTCCCATAGTTTATGGCTACGCCGGGCACGTCTGTCAGTATGACTAGTTTGTCCGCTCCTATCTGCCTGGCTAGGAGGCTCGAGGCTAGGTCTTTGTCGACCACGGCTTCAACAGGGTCTAGGTTCTCGTCTACGGGTATGCCGCCTCCGCCAACGGCCACCACTATATACCCTCTCTCCGCGGCCTCGCGTATCCGCTCGTACTCGATTATGTGGCGCGGCTCCGGGCTGGGGACCACTCTTCTCCAGCCCCTGCGGGGGTCAGGCTTCATTATCCATCCCTTCTCTCTCATGAGCCTGCGTGCCTCCTCTTCGGTGTAGTATGAGCCTATGAACTTCGTCGGGTTCTTGAAAGCGGGGTCATCGCGGGACACTATTACTCTCGAGACAATTGCTACAGCTCTCCTCTCCCAGCCCAGAGCCCGCTCTATGCTGTGAGCTATCATGTAGCCAAGCCATCCCTGCGTCATAGCGGTCGCCACATCTAGCGTCGGCCTGGGCTTATCTCTCGGTAGCTGCTCGAAAGCCTCCAGTATCATCCCCACCTGGGGGCCGTTCCCGTGAGTTAGAACGAGGCGGACACCGTCTCTGGCGATCCTGGCCAGCTGGTTAGCGGCGTGGGACACGGTCTCCCACTGCTCCTCTACTGTCCCCCTTTGCCCCTTGCGGAGCAGGGCGTTGCCGCCGAGGGCTACAACAATTAGGGGGGCGGAGCCCAAGTGGGACGCACCTCGAGGCTGGTTGGAGGAGGGCTACTCCCGCTTGGCCCCGATGAAGCGGAGCCTGTTCTGCACCCTGCCTAGGAAGTCCTCTATCATCTCCTCTATGGTTTTGCCCTCAATAATCTTCACTTCGTAGCGAACGTGTACTATTGGCTTGTCCACCTTCACGATTCTCTCGAGCTTTATCGGGGTGCCCGCTACTATGACGTCAGCGGGGATGCTGCGTAGAGTCTCCTCGAGATCCTTTATCTGCTCCGGACTATAGCCTGTGCTCGGGACTACCTCGGCCATGTGGGGGTACTTCTTGTACATCTCGGCTATTATCCCCTTGGCGTAGGGCCTCGGATCAACAATCACTCCCCCATACTTCTTGGCCGCAACGTAACCAGCGCCGTAGGGGCTACCGCCGTGAGTCACTGTTGGGCTATCCTCGACAACAACCACTCTCTTACCCCTTATTAGGTCGGGGTTGTCAACTATGACCTCGCTCACCGCCAGGCTTATCTCAGCCTTCGGGTTTACGCGGCGTATATTCTGCTTTATCAGCTCGACGTTCTCGCGTGGCGCCTGGTCGACCTTGTTGATTATGACTGCGTCAGCCATGCGGACGTTTACCTCTCCCGGGAAGCTACCGATCTCGTGGCCGGGCCTCATAGCGTCCGCCACGGTTATCATGTAGTCGGGCACGTAGAACGGCCAGTCGTTGTTACCGCCGTCCCAGAGTATTATGTCGGCCTCCTGCTCAGCCCTTCTTAGTATCTCGCCGTAGTCTATGCCGGCGTAGACTACTAGCCCCATATCGAGGTAGTGCTCGTACTCCTCCCTCTCCTCGATAGTGACGCCATACTTGTCTAGGTCCTCGTATGTCTCGAACCGCTGGACAGCCATCTTGGCGAGGTCGCCATAGGCCATCGGGTGGCGGACCGGCACGACCCTGAAGCCCTTATCCCGGAGCACTCTAACGACCCTCCTTGAGACGCTGCTCTTACCGGCGCCTGTGCGGACCGCTGTAACCGCTATTACGGGCTTAGCGCTCTCCAGCATAGTGTCGCGCGGGCCGAGTATCTTGAAGGTCGCCCCTGTTGCGAGGGCCATGCTGAGCTTGTGGCCGACATCATCATATAGCAGGTCGCTGTAGGCAAGGACTATCTCGTCAACGCCTTCCCTAGCCGCTACGCGGGGCAAATCCTCCTCCGGTATGATGGGAATACCGTCCGGGTAGAGGGGGCCAGCGAGCTCCGGCGGATAGCGACGCCCCTCTATCCCAGGGATCTGGGCGGCAGTGAAGGCTATCACTCGGTAATCGGGGTTGTCACGGTAAAACACGTTAAAGTTATGAAAGTCTCTGCCTCCAGCGCCCATAATGATCACTTTTCTAGGAGCCATGATCATCGCCCGTGTACGTGCGAGTGCATGACCGCAATAAATGCATGAACCAGTGCACTATCCATTCATGGCAATTTATTACCTATCCAATCCGATAACACGTGCACTGGCACTTAACCCCGGAGAGGGGAAAAGGTATTGGCTAGGAGCAAGCGGAAGAGCAAGTCCGGAAAATCTGGGAGCCGCGGCGAGATAGGGGGGAAGACCGAGAGCATAATCCTCTTCGCAACCAAGCACGCAAGCCTCATAACAGCGGTACTCCTCATAGCAATACTAGCAGCGGGAATCTATATCAGGATTCTCCCCGCGCTAAAGTACAAGCTCGAGCTCGACGCGAGCGACCCCTGGATAGTGTACTGGGAGGCCAAGTACTTCGCCGAGCATGGACTCTTCAACTTTGAAGGTCTGAAGCACGTGGACAAATTCTGGTGGCCCTACGGGAGAAATTTCCTCAAGAGCGAGTACCTCGGGACTGCTTGGCTCGCAGCCGCTACATACCCTATAGGCAAGGCGTTCGGCCTAACACTCCGCGAATGGCTCGCGCTCTTCCCAGTGTTCGCGGGGGCAGCCGCTATACTTCTATCGTACGTGTTTGTCAAGAGAGTGACAGGCTCAAGGCTTGGCGGGCTTGTTGCCGCAGCTTTCTTCGCATTCTTCCCAGGCTCGGTGACTAGGACTACGGTGGGCTTTGTCGAGAAGATTGCCATAGCGATACCCTTCATACTAACGTTCATGATATTTATGTTTGACACGGTAAGAATGCTTAGTGAGAGCGACAGGCTCTCCCGCAAAGCCCTAATCTACAGCGCTCTTGCGGGGATCTTCGGAGGACTCGTAGCGTTCTTCTGGGGAGGCTTCATATTCGTTATACTCGTGTATGCGCTGACAGTTCTTATGGACCCACTAATAGGGAGACCTTCAATCGAGAGGCTTAAGGCCTACACGCTCATAGGAGTTCTGATGATACTCGTGATGGTGGCGAGCCCAAAAATAGGCGTCAGATTCTTTATCACTAACATCGGGGCCGCTATACCTGGAGTCCTAGCGTTGTACGCAGTCGAAGCATACGCCTCTACTAAGGGACTCGACGAAAAACTGCTTGGCAGGAGAATAGACTTCAGCGTTCAGCTCTGGATCATATCAGTCCTAGCAGTCCTAGCAGCGATAGCTATACAGTCCGGCATAGTCGGGGCCGAGAACCTGCGTTACGCTGCGGCACTCGGCATCAGGAAGATCTCGCCGCTAGTGGAGAGTATCCAGGAGAACCAGCCAGCCAGCTTCCAGCAGATATTCAAGGAGTACGGTATTGCGCTCCTCCTAGGGCTAGCCGGGCTCGTAATAGCAGGAGTACGAGTAGTGGGAGGCAATGCATCACCCTTCTACAAAATATCCAGGACAGTGCTGTACTTGCTCATGCTATTCGCCGTTTACATCAACAAGCAGCTAGCCTACTTCACACAAATATCGTCGTTCTTCGTCGTGATCGCCGGCGGCGTTGCTGTAGCCGACATAATATGGGGTGTTGTGAGCGCTGGGACAAGGCCGAGCAGGGCCTCTAAGCCAGGCGTCGACCCTATGAAGGCAATGGCTGGAATATTTATTGTACTAATAGTTGTAGTCAGCGGACTATACTATGGTAACCTAGCCTATAAGCAGAACAGCCTGAGAGCGCCCCAGATCCTGACATCGGGGCTCGGACCGCTTAGGTCGGGCAACACGACGGTAGTGCCGCTGAACAGGGCGTGGCTCAACGCTTTCGCGTGGATACGAAACAACACCAGCCCGGATGCAGTGATAATTTCGTGGTGGGACTACGGGTATTGGATCACGGTTAACACTGACAGGAGAACAGTTGCCGACGGTGTGACATTCAACGAGACTCAGATAAGATGGCTAGCCGAGCTTCTCACAGGCAATGAGAGCACGGCGGTTTATATGCTCAAGAAGTTCCGGGCCGCGCCGGGCGATACGTACGTTGTGTTCTACGAGGTGTTCAACGGCATATTTAACAGGCAGAATGGCAACGTCACCATTATGTATCCAATGCTGAGCACAGCTAGGAGGGCCCAGGGGCCAGGCGACATAGGGATAATAGTGCATGGAGCAGCTGACTTCGGCAAGAGCGTCCAGATGCTTAGGATATCCTATCGTATAGACCCCTTCGACCCTCTAGCCCCCTTCGACACCGTGTACTCCAGCGAATACATAGACGCGTACGGGTACAGGTACAAGCACTTCCCAGGATTCATCGGTAAGCCAGAGAAGAACGTTACTACAGTGCTAAACACGCTCCTCTACCAGATGGCGCTCAACGCAATACCAAGAATACCGGAGGTAGGCATCTTCGACCGGCCGCAGTGCGCCGGCATATTCCATAACTCCACCCTCGTACTTCCGTACGTGGTCGCGAGCCTGACAGGCGGCGGTCAGCTTAGCCAGCAGCCAGTGCTGGCTCCACCCCTCAAGTACTTCAAGCCCGTGGCCGTAAGCGTTGGGTGTCCCGTGGTTAGGGAGGACCCCAATACGGGCACGGTCTCGTTCACCGCGGTCCTAGTGTTTATTTACCAATACACGGGCTAGCCCCCCACCCAATAATAAGTTCCCGAGAGCCCCCTAGCCACTCGCGGCAGAGGGTGGCGTGAGAGGTTTCTCTTTGCGGAGGGTTCGCGAGCTTGAAGCGGGACGACCCTAGGCTAATCGCAGCGAGGGCCCTAATGCTCACGAGGAGGGCCCTCTTGGAGGTGCGGAAGGCAAAGTGGAGGCTGAAGAACTCTCGGGAGACTAACCCCGAGATCCTCAGGAGCCTGTATGTTATTGAGAACGTGCTTTTCAGCGTGGCCCTCCGCCTCCAGACTATAAGCATAGTAGGCATCCTCACGCCGGACCTACTACGCATGCCACGAGAGCTTGTCAAGGCCGTAATGAGGGAAGGCGTCCCCCTACAGCTCTACCCTCTAATAGAGGAGCTAGATGCTACCCTCTCGATGCTGCACGTTCCGGAGCCTCCTGCGGGTGGCGAGCCCCTTCTGGCGGGGAATGAGGGGAGAGAAGATATAGGGCGCAAGGTGAAGGAAATCCTAGAGGAGGCTCGTAGGGAGGCCGATAGGAGGCTCAGGGAAGACGGGCTCGCCCAGTGAGGACTCCTAGCCAGGCCGAACCGGCTGGGCCCGGGGATGTGGTGTGGACCACAAACCGAGGGTCGCCTGATAGGAGCCATATTATAAGGGCCCCCGGCCTCCCAAGCGGGCGGCTGGGGGTGCCCGGCGAGTTGTCATGGTCGGTTCTCGACTTGATCCGGAGGGACAAGGAGAAGTATAAGATGTACTTGGTTAAGAGGCAGATGGATCCTTCACTAGCCGATAAGTTCTACGAGGTTGACCTAAGGTGGAGGAAGCTCCAGACCGTCCTGAACGAGCTCAGGCATAAGCACAACGTTATCAGTAGGAGCATTGGAAAGGCTAAGGACCCGGAGGAGCGGCGCAGGCTTATCGAGGAGGCACGACGCCTGCTGAGGGAGCTCCAGAGGCTCGAGGAGGAGTTTAAGCGGTTGGAGGAGGAGAGGCGCTCCCTGCTCTTCCAGCTCCCCAATATTGTTGATGACGACGTTCCTGAGGGCGGCGAAGAGGACTCTGTCCCCGTAGAGTTCTGGGGGCGCCCGCGAGTGTGGCGCGGCTACCTGGAGGAGTTCAAGGCTCAGACTGAGAGATACGGGTTCAGAGTTGACCATGAGGTGATAGACTGGAAACCCGTAGGCCATGCTGACATGCTCGAGTACGTGCTCAAGCTCGGCAACACTGTTAAGGCGGGCGAGGTCGCGGGCAGCAGATTCTATTACACGTTTGAGGACATCGTGTGGCTCGACTTCGCTCTACTCCTCTACGCGATGGATCATATGACCTCAAAGGGCTACGTGCTTGTTACCCCGCCATACATGCTGAGGCATAAGATCATATCAGCGGTTATTGACTTGGAGACGTTTAAGGATGCTATTTACAAGATAGAGGGAGAGGACCTCTACCTTATATCTACTGCCGAGCATCCACTAGCAGCGCTCTACAGCTGGGAGGAGATCTACGATGAAGACCTCCCAATAAAGCTCGTAGGAGTTAGCCCGTGCTTCAGAAAGGAGGCGGGCGCCGGGAATAGGGACCTTAAGGGGATATTCAGAGTACACCAGTTCCACAAGGTTGAGCAGTTCGTATTCAGTCTTCCCGAGGAGAGCAGGAAGATCCATGAGGAGCTCATAACTAACGCGAAGGAGCTATTCCAGGGATTGGGCCTCCCTTACAGGATAGTAAACATAGCCGCCGGAGACCTGGGCGCGTGCGCCGTTAAGAAGTACGACCTAGAAGCTTGGATGCCTGCGCAGGGGAAGTATAGGGAGATGGTGAGTGCTAGCAACTGCACAGATTGGCAGGCCTACAGGCTGGGGATAAGGCTTGTGAGGAGGAAGGGCATGGAGAGGGGATATGTTCACACGCTGAACTCCACAGCCATAGCGAGTACGAGGACCATAACGGCTATTCTCGAGAACTACCAGAGAGAGGATGGCGTAGTTGAGATCCCGAAGGTCCTCCGCAAGTACCTAGAGCCTTTCAAGGCCGCGCCGAAGGACTACATATATCCTAGGGAGAAACCTCCCGCCGGCCCCTGGAAAAGATCTTCCTAAAGATCCCTCCCTCATCCTCCTCAGCCCTAGACATGCTCGACAAGGCTATTGCCATGGCTCTGCGGGGATCCATGCTGTAATACTTTCTAGCTGCTCTCAAGAGGACGAGGAGCTCGTCCTCGGTCGCGTAGTCTATCGGAGCACCCCTCTCCCCCTTGCTAGACCACTCCCGCACTAGTCTATCCATAATCTTAGCGACTTCCGGGTCGCTGTAGAACGCGGCCTTAATCCAGTTGTTCCAGTGTTTATCGATAAGCTCTATTATCTCTTTACGCATCTTCTCGGCTTCCAACGCTAGCACCCGATTGGTTTAGTGTGTCTTGAAGGGTATAATGTTGGTGTATTCTTATGCTTGGGACTGGGCCATTCTCTTCTTCCACTCCTCAACGACGTCGTATCCGAAGATGGCTTTCAGCATCTCCCTGCCTTCTGGGGTGACGTAGTCGGGGCTCCACGGGGGATCGAATGTGACGTCAACTATAACGTCCTTAGCCTCCGGAACCGCCTCGCGTATTGCTTCTTCTACGTACGCTGCTAGAACACCGCTGACGGGGCATCCCACGGCTGTTAGGGTTATGACTACGTGGATTATCGGGTTCTTCGGGTCGCCCTCCACGTTAATCTCGTAGACAAGGCCGAGATCGTAGATGTTAACTGGTATCTCGGGGTCATAGACCTCCTTAAGAGCCTTTATGATCCTATCTATGATCTCCTTCGGCCCCCGCAGGACGGGGAACTTGGGCTTCTCACCGCTCACCCCGGATAGCACCCCTCAACTTTTAAGGGAGAACCGGGTTAATAGGCTGGTGTATTAGCTTCTGGCCCATAGCCTCGTTACTAGTAGGACTGCTATGTAGGGTGCAGCTAGCATTAGCACTGCACCTAATACCATGAGGAGAGTAGTCTCCCTCTTAGCGCCAACTACAAATATTATTGATGATAAAAAAACTATTAGAGCCGCCATCTCGAGCTGCTTCCGGATTAATCTATGCATTCTCAACGGCTCCCCCCAGCTCCTCAGCGATCTTACGGAGCTCGCTCAGGACCTCGAGACAAATCCTCTCCGCCTCTCCCGGGGTCTCCGCGGATGCTAGAACTCTTATCTCGAGGACCGGGTTCTCTGTCTCGTGGCCCTTCGGGTGACTCTTAATATATGCATGCGGATACCTCCTGGCTAGCCTGCGAAGGTAGGGGGCTATCGAAGACTCGGGCACGCCCAGCACACGTATGCCGCACTCGTGGACAGCCTTTCTCGGGGCTATTCGCGCTAGCCTAGGCTCTACGTAGTGCGAGAACATCTCTTTCATTTCCGCTGGCACGCCAGGCAGGCTAACTATTATCGTATTATTGTGCTCAAGCCATGATCCTGGCGCTGCACCAACAGGGTTAGGTAGCGGCTCAGCCCCCTCAGGGAGCATAGCCATCTTGAGCCTATCCTCCGTTAGGGGGAGACCCTTCCTAGAGTAGAACTCCTCGACCATCCTCTTTGCTTCCTCATTGAGAACAAGCCTCCTGCGTACGGCCCTAGCCACCCCCTCCAGAGTGCGATCGTCATAAGTCGGCCCTAGCCCGCCAGTTGTTATTACAACCCTCGCCCTGCCTATGGCTCTCTCTAGCTCCTCAGCTATATCCTCTACACTATCCGGGACAACGATTATCCTCTCAACCCGGAAACCCATGAAGGTCAGCTTCTCCGCTAGCCATGAGGCGTTCGTGTTCACTATCCTACCGATGAGTATTTCGTTACCAACAGTTAGTATCCACGCGACAGGCTCGGCCAAGATATCACCCCTAAGACCCGCATGACGAGTTGGAGAGATTAGTCCCCGCTTTCATCCCTAGAGGGCCCCCACGGCCCTGTCGGCGGGTCGGCGCGCGGTTAGAAGATGTGTCGGGGGAAGAAATTAGGGGTTGCGCTACGACACTAGATCTAGAATAGTCTCGACATTTCCCTCGAGAGCATAGTGTACGCGGGTGAACTCCTTCCTAAGCTCTATTACGCGCTGTTTGACGTGAGAGATGTCTGCTCCTCTTATGAGGAGGTCCGCCATGAGCCTGGCAATCTCCTCCATCTCGGAGGGGCCCATGCCCCATCTAGTAACTTCTTGCACTCCTATCCTTATACCGCTTGGATCCTTGACCGCCTCCGGCGGGTCCCAGGGGAGGAGGTTCTTGTTAACGATAATGTTGGCGTCCTCGAGAAGCTTAGCCACACGGGCGCCACCGCCCTGCCTCCTGACATCTACGAGTACTTGGTGGCTCCTCGTGTATCCGAGATTTTCGCCGAGAACACGGAATCCCTCTGCAGCTAGGCTCTCAGCTAGCTTCCTAGCGTTACTCACGATATCCCTAGCATACTTCTCCCCGTACTGCCTCATCTCGAGCGCAGTTACGGCGAGGGCAGGGATTCTGTGGAGGTGATGGTTGCTGAGGAACCAGGGGAATATTGTCTTCGACACTTTCTTGTAGAGGTTTTTGTCGGTGAAGGCTATGAGACCTCCCTGCGGCCCGGGGAACGTCTTGTGGGTGCTCGCTGTCATAGCGTCAGCGCCATGCTCCAGAGGGTTTCTCCAAGCCCCGCCGACAATGAGGCCGAGGACGTGGGCGGCATCGTAGACTAGCTTGCCCCCGATGGAGTGGATCGCGTCCGCTATTTCACGGACAGGATGGGGGAAGAGGTAGACGCTCCCTCCCAGAACGGCGAACTTCGGCTTAACCTCCTCTATGAGCTTGATCGCGCCGTCTACGTCAACGTTCATATTCTCCGCGTCGTATGGCATCTCCACATGCTTGATGCCGAGCGCTCCGAGAGTGCCGAACTTCGTATGGCTCACGTGGGCTCCAGCCTGAACGGGAGCGATTACCGCTGAGTCGCCGGGCTCGGCTAGGACCCGGAAAACCGCGGCGTTGGCGATCGTACCGCTAATTGGTCGGAGCTCTATTAGGTCTGTACTCAGCATGGGACTTAGAATCTCTGCTGTGAGCACCTCTAACTCGTCGATGTACCTAGTCCCTTGATAGTACCTCTTGAAGGGCTTCCCCTCCGCGTATCTATGCATGAAATCGCTCATGTAGGCCTTTAGCGCTAGAGGGCTCATGACGTTCTCGCTCGCTATGAGGTTAATGGTCTCGAGAAGCCTCCACTTGTTGTGTGCTCTTGTCAGACCGAGAACCTTGCCGAGGATCTCCTCGGGAGTCACCGCTTCGGGCATGTGTTTTGCACCGGTCCGTACAAAGGGTAGTTGAGGGGTGTATTGTGGTTTCCTGCCCCCAGCTAGGGCCTCCACGCTTCTATCGCTTCTATGTCCTCGGGCTTGAGCCTCCAGCCCATAGCGCCGACTATCTCCTCGACCCTCTCCTTCCGCTCTGTCTTTGGTATAGCGATGACGCGGGGACGGGATATGAGATAGTTGAGGGCGACTTGAGCCGGGGTCTTACCGTATTTCTCCCCGATTTTCTTAAGCAGGTCGTAACGGGCTACCATGCCCCTCTCGAGAGGGGTATACGCCTGTAGTGTCACTCCGCGCTCTATAGCTAGCTGGAGCAGCCCCCTCTCGGGCTCTCTGTGAGCTACGCTATAGTGGACCTGGTCAGCCACAATCTCGTGTTTCCTAGTATAGGATAGCGCTTCCTCGAGTAGTGCAGCGTCGAAGTTGCTCACTCCTATGTAACGCGTGTAGCCCTTCTCCGCGAGGCTCTCCAGGACCCTGATCTGCTTCTCGATGCTCGCGATGGTGTCGGGCCAGTGTATTAGGACTAGATCTACAGTTTTCACGCCTAGCCTTCGGAGGCTGGCCCTCATAGCCTTCTCAGCTAGGTCCTCGTCCCTGAATCTGTGGGGGAGGAGCTTTGTGGTGACGAAGAGCTTTTCCCGTCCTACAGCTCTGAGGACCCGGCCGACGAGTTCCTCGGCACTACCGTCCCCGTACATCTCAGCGGTGTCAATGTTATCTATACCGAGCTCGACAGCGTAGACGAGAGCCTCGAAAGCGCGGTGTGGGTCGCGTATGCTCCAGGTGCCTAGGCCTATGGCTGATACTTTCTCTCCCGTCCTACCTATCTCCTTCCTATCACTAGTGTCGATTGGGAATAGCGGCATCTCCTTTGACACCCTCCACCTCTTTAGTGGCGCCCCTGCGAGGGGATATAGGATTTCCTAGGTGTTACGCGGGGTTTACCGGCTCCCACCTTTTATGCGGGTCGGGAGCAGATATTGATTAGTTCCGGAGGAAGAGGTGATAGTTACGTGATACCCTCCCCCCGCCCCCGAGACATTGAACCACGACACTACGACAACATGCAGATGGCAACAGCCCAGGACGAGGCAACCCTGATCGTGCACATCGATATGTACTACACTAGCCTATACGCTCTCGAGGCGGTCCGCAGAGCTGTGGAGGAGCTACTAGATGTATACGGGATAAGCATGCAATACGAGATCTCTAATGACACTCTCCTGGGATCATACGCGAGGCCGCAGGGAGTTATAGTTATAGAAATCGGGGGCATCATAATAGAGGTCCCAGACTATGATGCGGGCTCCGAGTCCGCTAGCGAGTACGTATCAAGGGTTAAGGACATCATAGTTAGGGAGGTCCTACGCGTCATAGGTAGTAGCTATGGCGAGGGTCACGCAGGGCTCCCCTATAGCCCGCCGGAGACTCCGAGCGCCCCGGAAGCTGTGATCATAGCTGCATCCTAAGCAGGCTCCTATCTCCTCGGGGCTTTATGGAGTGCCTTCAGCCTGTCCTTGGCGTGCGCCCCTATATGCAGGATAAGGTCTCTCTCGCTGAAGAATACTGCTCTCCCGCATAGAGGGCAGATGTAGTAGCCGGATGGGTGCTTCTTGGCGATAAAGAGCGAGCCACAGCAATCTATGACTACGTCCTCACCGCCTAAATCCTCGCTCAACCGGCGCTCCCCAACCCCTATTAGCCTCTCGTGGCGGTGTTAAACCTAGTGGAGACGGTGCAGCGCCCGGAGTTGAGCGGTATGACTAGCGCGCTCGACAATGTGAAGGAGAAATGCATGCCTGTTAGCGGCTCGGTCTCCTGGGATCTTAGCGGGGCATCACTATGTATCAAGGAGCTCACGGTTGACGGGGTCGACGTAAGACTGGGAATAGTCCGGGTCAACAAATTGGACAGCAAGATTGTGAGGGAGCTGGCGTCACTAAAAAACTACTATGGACTCGACGTGTTGGCAGTCGACGTCCACGAGGCCCGGGATACCGGAGAGATGGGGAGCGTGCGAGAGCTGCTCAGCCTTCTCGGCATCAAACTTGTCTCGCTACCTCCAGAGCACGCTGGGGAGACGAGAGTCAGGAGCTTGGTGGTGAGGACTCAGATAAACTCGAGAGACGCGGCGAGGATCTTCACGACAAAGGTCAAGAACCAGATAGCGGGCTTCATGGGCTCGCTCGCCGGGAGGAAGGTCGAGTTTATGGGGCTAGAGCACGCTTACATGCCGTTCCGATGCTACAATATACTGTACAACAGGAGGTTCGGCGGAGGCGGGGATCTGGCCGCGACGGAGGCGGAGTACTGCTTCGAGCTCGCCACGGGTAGCCTAGTTACTTTGGAGGACGACGAGATTGTCGTGACATCCTTCATGGAGTTGGGGGAGCTCGACGAGATAGTGATCACCGCCTACGAGTATATAGGTAGAAAGGGTGAGGCGTCTATCGACGAGCTAGCAGAAGTCTTGGGCTCCGCAGATCGTGCCGAGATAGTTGTGAGAATGCTAGTAGACTATGGCCTCCTCGAACCTGTGGGCCTCAACACCTATGTGCCCCGAGGACCCGACGAGACCAGCAATATGGTTAGATACTTCCTCGGGAAGGGGCTAGCCGTTGAGGGGCGCCCTCCGAGGTGTAGTAGGATTCTTGGCCCCGGAGTTGATACTGAGATTCTTGACAGAATAGTTCGTGTGTGGGGCGTGGTTAGGCAGGTTTGGGACCTCTATCTCCCCGTTTATGTTGGGGTCTTCAAGAAGAAGCAGAAGGGGCGTGAGGGCGTCGAGATAGCTGCTATTATAGATGCTGTTTGGGGTAATAGGTTAGAAGATTTAGAGGAATTAATAGGATCAAGTAGTATAATATATATTATAGATGAAATAATAAATGAAATAATAGAGGGTAAGGCTAGGAAACCCGAGGAGTGCGAGAAGAGGGAGGTAGCGCAGGGCGGGGGCGAGGGGTAAATAAGTTCTACATCGCCCAGTATCGCCAGGGCGGCTATGACAGGCCCCTAGCCCGGGCTCTGGCCCGGCAGAGCCCCGTCGAGGGGCTATGATTAGGGTCGAGCCGGTATGGAGCCGCCTCGACTGGTAGCGATTGTAAGCTTGGGCTGCAGAACATGGTCCAGAGGCTTGTGCCCCGCCCGACCGGCCCCTCCTCATCCCTCAATCCCCTGCTCTGGGCGGTCGGGGGGCGTGAGAAGGCGGGGCCGGTCATGAGGTTACTCTCCCGGGACTCTTTTATTTTAGGCTCCGGGCTACCACGACTCCTCCCCCTGGGGGGTGCCCCGTGGGTATAAACCGTAACTATGCAGATATCGCTCTAAGCGCTATGAACGAGATTGCTAGGTTCATAGAGAAGGCTTCACACGAGATCGAGCCTACGCAGGTGGAGAGATTCATAGATGTCCTCGAGAAGGCATACTATGGTAAGAAGAAGGTTCTCGTCATGGGAGCCGGGAGGAGCGGCCTCGTGGGGAGAGCGTTCGCTATGAGACTCCTACACATGGGATTCAACTCGTATGTACTCGGAGACACTATAGTGCCGAGTGTATCTAAGGGAGACGTTGTCGTGGCTATAAGCGGGTCTGGAAGGACCAAGCTCATAGTGACGGCCGCGGAGACTGCTAAGCAGGTGGGAGCCACGGTAGTCGCTGTCACCACGTACCCCGAGAGCCCTCTCGGGCGGCTGGCAGACGTGGTTGTGAGGGTGCCTGGTAGGGCGAAGACTTCTAGGCGGGGCGAGATGGACGATTACTTTGCCAGGCAGATACTCGGCGTGCACGAGCCGCTAGCTCCTCTGGGAACTCTGTTCGAGGACACTGCAATGGTCTTCCTCGACGGGGTCGTCTACTCCCTCATGGTGAAGCTCGGCGTCTCAGAGGACCAGATGAGGATGAGGCATGCGAACATCGAGCTATAAGGGGAGAGTGCTCGCACCCTTCGATCCCTGGAAGAGCAGCCTCTGCACTTGCCCCGCAAAGCTCAGCCTAAACCCCTACACTGGCTGCAGCTTCAAGTGCCTCTATTGCTACGCTACAGCATATATCGGGGTCAGAGATAGCACGCCCAAGCGAGACTTTGCTAGGAGACTACGCAGGGACCTGGCAAGGTATCCCGCGTGGATGCCCATAAACATAGGGACTAGTAGCGACCCGTACCCGCCTGAAGAGATAGTTTATCGCCTAACAAGGACTGCCCTAGAGATCCTCGTCCCCCTGGGTAGGAGAGTGCTTATCACGACCAAGGGCACGCTGTACGCGAGGAGGGATCTCGACCTTATCCGGGCCGGGAACGTCGCGGTAACCCCCACAATAACGACCCTTAACAGTCATTTAGCGCTTCTAATAGAGCCGGGGGCGCCCCACCCGATCGCCCGGCTGGAGGCCCTGCGAACAGCGGCTCGCTCCGGGGTCCCTTCTGGTGTGAGAATAGACCCTATCATACCATACGTGAACGATGACCCGCACGAGATAGAGTCCCTAGTTGAGGAGGTGGCTGGGGCGGGAGCTAGGTTCGTGGTGACCTCGACATACAAGGCGAGGCCCGACAACTTCAAGAGGCTACTCTCATCCCTTGGCTCGGAAGTTGCTAGGCGCCTGGAGAGGCTTTACGCGTCGGGCGAGAGGATACAGGGCTACAAGTACTTGCCCAAAACTCTCCGAGAGAAGCTCCTAGCCCCAGTGGTAAGAGCCGCTAGGAGGAGTGGGCTGGAATACGCGACTTGTAGAGAAGGTCTCACGGGGAAGGAGTGGTTCAGCGCTGCAAGCTGCGACGGCACACACCTAATACCTATGAGGATCAAGCCCCGTAGCCTGAGCGGGAGCATCGGGGAGTATCTGGTGGACGCGGGTTGAGCCCTATTGACGGCTCGATAGTAGTCTTCACTGCGTTAGGGCACGTGTGGACAGCCATCTCTAGGGGGTATGATCATCCTAGCACCCACATAGTGGCCGAGCCCTATAGGGGGCCCCGGTGCGAGAGGGCCCCACCCGCGAGCGTCGAGAGGAGGCTTCTCGGGTGCATCCAGAGGCTTGCCCCACTAGTTGAGAGGAGGAGCGTGCTAGCTGTCTACGATCCATGGAGAATAGCATCGGCCCTCTGGGACAGGATACCTGAGCCAATTAGGGGCCTCGCCCTAGAAGTGGGGGCCGACATGGTCGGGCTAACAGGCTCGTATGCTGTGGGGTGCGAGAGGGAGGGCAGCGATGTTGATGTAGTCCTCTACTCGAGGGACCCCGCAGATCTAGCCTTGCGCCTCCGGGAAGCACTGCGGCTAGGAGTGATTAGGCAGTGCTCTCCCGAGCGTGTTATCAGTAAGAGGAGGGGGAGGCCCGACTACTCCTCGAGCCTGCAGCACGTGATGCGGAGCGTTACAGAGTCCTGCGTGGAAGGAGTTCCCTACACACTCCGAATCCTCCGCGAGCCTGTAGGCCGGCAGTGCGAGGCCTGGCACGCTAGGAGGATTCACGCGGGTAGGGCGCGGCTTTCCGCGGTGCTGCGCTCCCACGACCCGGACCGCATACTTGTCCCCGCGCGCTACGAGCTAGAGCCGCTCCGGGCCAGCCCCCGCTGGATTCTCGGTGAAAGGATTATTCTGGAGTCATTCCGTACGAGGTATAGTGATCTTGAGAGTGGTAGCTACTATATTGAGGGAGAAATCTTCATAGAAGAGGACGGGACCGTCACGGTCAGCCCAGACCTATGGGGAGGAGTATGGCTCGAGAGCTGAGATGCCTATACGGTGATATCATAGTTATGAAGGACGGGGTGATCGCGCAATCCCTAGGTATACCCCTAGGAGAGTACTGCGTGGTCTTGCCGAAGTATGTAGTTTGCAGGGGAGAGACGCCCTGGAGAGCCAGATGGGCAAGGCTGTGTAGGATCATAAGAGGCTACGGTCCGCGTGGGCTCGAGATGGCGGTGCGGGCCTCCTCGGTAGCCGAGAAATATCATCCCGCGTTCGGGACGAACATGCCTGCAGCGCACCCCTGGGACGCTCTATTCGTGGTTGAAGCTGTAGAGGCCCTATCCAGCGCAGTGGCGAGGGGCGAGCCGGGAACGCTTGGGGCCCTATCAGTCCTCGGCCTACGCGGCGCGCTCGAGGGCCTCCTAGGCCTCACAGGCTCCAGAGCCGCCGGCTACTCGCATGAGCGGTCGGACGTGGACCTCGTAGCGTATGGTCCAGACGTGGCTGTAAGGCTCTATGAGACGTTCTCCTCGCTAGGCGGCCCCTGGGATCCAGCAAGCAAGAGGGATCTAGGAGGGGTTCAAGTGAGCAAGCTCCTAGACCTCTCGTGGCGCAGGCGCGTTATAGAAACCCCGCTAGGCAGATTCCCAGTCACCTGGACAGGAGCCCCATCCGAGCCCCTCGCCCACTGCCCACCCCTTCAAGGCCTCGAAGGGCCTGGGAGCCCGGCTGGGATTGTGAGGGACAGGGTATGCATAGAGCCGGGCCAAGAGACAGCTCTCCTCTACCCGCCCTGCGCCTGGACTAGCAAGGGCTGGGTAGTATCCTTCGAGTACAACCTTGCCGGCCTACTCTATAATGGCGGGTGTATTACGCTTGAGGCCGTCCGGACCATTGACGGCATAATACTCCTGGGCGTGAGAGAGTTCCCGGGAAGGATATGGGTGGACTAGCTCTTAGCCAGCGCCTCCTTCTGGGGGGATAGGAGGCGCAGGGCACTGCGGAGGTGCTCCACTCTCTCCTCCCCTTCGCTCGCTAGGTAAGCTACTAGGTGGCCAAGGATCTTGTATATCCTGGCTATCTCATAGCTGTTCCTAGAAACTCTTGAAGATAGAGTGTTTATGTTAGCGTTTAGAGAGTCAATGAGTAGCTCGAGAACTGCAAGCAGCTCATCGACCTCTCCATGATGGTGATGGTGGTGATGGTGCTCGTGAGCGTGAGTCTCCTCGACCTCCTCAACTATCTTCTGAATATCGTCTTTCTTCTTAGGGAGCGTAAGCCTCTTCTTCCTCTTCTTATTATCGCCAGACATTCTACAACCCTCCCCTCGAACCCTTAAGGGGAGGGTCGTGCGGCCGGGGTTTAAATAAAGACATATAGCACGATCCCCCGGACAAACAGCCTTACCGGTGAAGAGTTGTGAGCAAAGACAAGCTCCTGAACCCCCGCCTCATCGAGCTTGAAGGCCTAGCGATGGCGGGAAAAGTTAGGAAGGTTACTATCGAGGATTGTGAAGAGAGCTTCCCTATAAGGGAGTGGAAGCGGATCAGGGCGGAGCTTGACGACGGCTCGACCTACCTCACAGGGTGCATGGAGCCTGATGCTGCAAAGCGCAACTTCATGGTGCTAACACTATACGTGAGGCGGTGGGGAAAGCTAATCAACACTGGCGACGAAGCGTAGTTTTTGCGTGGGGCCGTGATGAGTGGTATTACCGCTGAGGCGTGATGAGCATAGAAGCTGAGCCCCACCTGTTTGTGCTCTCAACGGAAAAAATCTAGTGCCCTTGCTGGGCGCAATCTAAGATCATTACATGAATACCAGTATCTTCGAGGGTATACCGTTCTCGTAGATTACCTCTAGGGTTAGCTCTATATCTCCGATTCGCGACAGGGGCTCGAGGTCCTTCCTAGATCTCTCCAGGGCTATGATCCTGCCCTGCAGGCCCCTGACAACGTCAACAAGTATCTCAAACTCCTGCTTGGGCGTCGGGTTTATGATCGCCTTAGTCTGGCCGAGCTGTATCTCGGTACCTCCGAGCTTTGCCCCGCCACCCGCAGCAGCGCTCAGCAGGTTTTCGAGCTTCATGAGAACCTCAGCCTTGGCCTTAGCGTTCTCCAGCCTCCGAAGGAGGTCTCCGAGCTCGCCCTTGAGCCTCGTAATCTCGGCGTCAAGCTCCTTAAGGAAGTCCGATACGCTAGTGTATCGCTTGATATCCACGCTCTTAGCCTGTCCCCCAGACATCGCCATGGCTATGCACCCGGGTCTCCTCGACTTTCAAGGAATACCCTTATACCGGGCCGTGATATTCTGGTTAGGCGCCCTAGTATAAATAGTGTTCCACTTGGCCCAGCCCGATCGGGTGGGGGCGATGAAGCGGGTCAGCGACACTCACGATCTCGCTAAGAGGCTCGCGCGTGCTCTCAGGGATACAGGCGTTATTGTAGTTGATAGGAGGCTCGTAGATATTGAGAAGCTCTCCCGTATAATCACTGTAGCGGGAATCGACACCCTCGTGTCTAGATACGCTCATGGCGACCTCGTGGTCTATTACTTCCGGGATAGCGCTGTCGAAGCGAGGTGCAGGCAGATCGAGTGCAGAGAGTCCCCGCCAGAGCACCGGAGAGCCTGCATAGCCGAGTGCTACAATAGGGAGCTTAAGAAGACATTATCAACAATTGAGAGAAACATCCTTGAGGCTGCCGAGGCACTCGACGAATAGCGGGGTGAGTATGGTGAGCAGGGATAAGGACTCGAGTATTGAGGATATACTAAGCGCGGCGGGAGCCTCGGGACCACAGCTCCTGAGCGACGAGGTCTTGGTGTGCCCTGTCTGCGGTAAAAGGACTTTCAGGGTCAGATCCTTCCTATACGAGGCGAGCTACTTCGGCAAGCTCCTGATAACCACGGGAGAGTGCAGCAGCTGCGGCTACAAGTTCCGCGATGTAAGGCTAGCGGAGGCGTCGGAGCCTAAGAGGATAGCTGTTAGTGTTGAGGGCGAGAGACAGCTGCGTTACCTGCTGGTCAAGAGCGCTGCCTCCGCGGTGCTGATACCGGAGAGAGGCTACGAGATGATACCTGGACCCGCTAGCATGGGGTTCATCACGACTGTAGAGGGGATACTTCACAGGTTCCGCGAGATCCTAGAGGTAGCCTGTAAGGGGGGCGATGCGGACGAGGAGCTCTGTGAGAGCGAGAGGAGGTGGATCGAGAGGGCTATCGACGGTAAAGAGAGGTTCACCCTTGTGATCTGCGACTACGAGGGTGGGAGCGCTGTAAAAGGTGAGCCCGAGTATGTGAGGGAGGGACCCCTAGACAAGGTGTGCCTCGAGAAAAAGCCTGAGTGGCTAGACAGGTATATTATAAGGGTCGACTCGGGCGCTACTCAACAGTGACCTCGGTCGACTCATCCTCCTTACTGCTACCCTTCTTCTTAAGCCTTATCTCCAGGACGCCGTTGCGATATTGCGCCTTAGCGCTCTTCGGGTCAACCTCGGCGGGGAGGTCGATCTCCTTGTAGTACTTCTTACTGTTGCTAGCCCTCACTATAACCTTAGTGGGCTCGGCCTTAACCTTTATCTTGTCCTTCTCAACTCCAGGGAGCTCGACAATCACCCAGACCTCGTCCTTATCCTCGAACACGTCGACAAGAGGCTCTATCTCCTCGCTGAGAACGCGCTTGCCACCCTCGATCCTCCTAATATTGCCGAACTCCTCTATCCTTGGCACACCGTCAGGGCCAACAGTTATGCGCACACCGTAGAAGTAGGGGCCAACAGTTACGACCTCACCCTTACCGGCCTCCTTGAGAAGCCTCTCGATCTCCTCCTCGAAGACCCTGAATGACTCCTCTATCTCTCTGAATAGGTCTTCGATGTTGAACAGATCGAATATGCTCCTCCTCTTCCTCCTCCAAGCCATACCTATGCACCCCGTTTTCCTGCCCAGGACATACCTACTGTACTGGTAGTATTATACTGCTTGGTAGGGGTTTAGGCTCATGATTTTATCCTGCCCGCCCGGACATATGCCTAGAGACTAGGAAGCTACTGGGGGGTAGCGCTCGTGGACGAGAAATTCGATGTCGCAATAGTCGGCCTCGGACCTGCTGGAAGTAGTCTCGCGTACTTCCTCCGCAAAAGTGGGCTGAGAGTGGTTGGCCTCGACCTCGTTGACTGGGACGGGATATGGGGCAAGCCTTGCGGCGACGCTATAGGAAAGCATCATTTCGAGGAGACAGGGCTCCCCACGCCTAAGGGTGAAGCACTCCGCAACTTCGTTAAGGGCATAGATATCTATAGTCCCAGCGAGGAGATAAGGCTCCGCGTCGAGGGCGAGGGCTACATCATTAATAGAAACGCGTATGGCAGGTATCTCCTCGAAGAGGCCGTAAGCGGGGGAGTAGAGGTTAGACTCCGGTCCTTCGTGGTAAAGCCCCTATTCACTAACGGGCGCCTGGCAGGCGTCGAATACAAGGACTTGAGGAGCGGGGAGAAGAAGACCGTCAAGGCTAACGTAGTGGTTGACGCGACCGGGACTAGCCAGGTAATCAGGAGGAAGCTCCCCAGGGACTGGCCTGCGCACGAACTTCTGAAGGACGTGGACGCTAACCTAGCGTATAGAAGAATAGTGGATCTGGACAGGGAGATCGAGGATTACCAGTACATTAGGATATACGTCAACCAGGACATAGCCCCGGGAGGATACTGGTGGTACTTCCCTGAGGGGCCGACAAGCGTTAACGTTGGCTTGGGAGTCCAGCACGGCCGCGGGTATCCCCACCCCAAGAAGAT
Organism: Desulfurococcales archaeon; assembly: GCA_015521185.1. Classification (GTDB taxonomy): domain Archaea; phylum Thermoproteota; class Thermoprotei_A; order Sulfolobales; family Acidilobaceae; genus S143-63. The sequence continues at coordinate 25,402 of WAOS01000026.1, forward strand.
ATTCGAAGAGAAGATACTGCCGAGGAAAGAGCTCCAGCGTATTGTGAGGGTGAAATCGGATGCTGGCGCCCTAGTCCCCACTAGGAGGCCCGCGAACACGCTCGCGTGGGACAACTTCCTAGGAATAGGCGATAACGGGTTCACAGTCAACCCCATACACGGGGGTGGCATGGGCTACGCGATGACCGCGGCATACTACTCGGCCAAGCGAATTGTTGAGGCCGCGGAGAAGGGGGACTACTCTGCCAGGGGCCCTCTCTGGATGGTCAACATAGACTATAACAGGCACATAGGGGCGAAGCAGGCGTCCCTAGACATATTCAGGATATATCTGCAGACCGTGTCAAACGACGTGATCGAGTGGGGCCTCCGCGCCGGGATAGTTGACGCTGCGAAGGCTTACAATATCAGTAGTGAGGGCGAGCTAGAGGTTGAGCCCAGCGTATTCGATAAGCTAGGCCTCGTGGTTAGGAACATAACAGCGCTCCGCAGGCTACTCCAGCTAAGGATGGTCGCCTCATATATGAGAGACGTTAAGAGGCTCTACCTCGAGTACCCGGAGAGCCCCGACGAGCTCGCGGGCTGGGTGCAGCGTGTGGAGAGCCTCTATGCTGAGTTTAAGAATAAGCTCGGCATAAACTGGTAGCCCCCTAAATTATTCCCGTGTCGGTCGCGTCTCTGGACTGCCCCTTTTCTGGGGGCCTTATCCGGAGGACCATTACGTAGGCGTCCTCCCCATCCCTATAGTAGCCCCTTATGATCCTGGCCTTGCGGAACCCGAACTTCTCGTATAGGCGTATAGCGGGCTCGTTGGAGACGCGTACCTCTAAGTAGATGGAGACCACGCCGGGATCCCTAGTTGCCTCGTCTATTATTCTCCGCAGTAGCTCGCTACCTATGCCTCGCTTCCTGTGTTCGGGGAGCACTGCGATGCTTATGAGGTGCACCACCTTGTACTGTCTCCCCATTATTCGCTTCAGCTTCTCCCTAAAGGTCAGGGGTCCCTCCTCAAGCTCGTTATGCTCCCCTATGAGGACGGGGTCAGAGACCCACTCGACCCTGCACATAGCGTAGCCCACTATCTCGCCGTCCTTCTCAGCAACGTAGAAGTACCTGCCCCAGCTGCGGAGTATCGATAGGAAGAACCCGTACCAGTAGTTCTCGGGTAGGCTCCGCAAGTTAACCATCATCACGGCCGGGAGATCCTCCTCCCTAGCCCTCCTTATAACGTAGAGCCCGCCGGTCCGTGCCTGCGCAGCCTCTGTCAACCTACTGTCCCCCGGGGAAGAGTATCCTTGAAAAGCGGGAGTCTAATACTCGAGCCCTGCGACTACTGGTACTGGAGGGTTGCCGATGGCCGGTGTCTGGCACCCGACGAACAAGATAAGGGGCTCCAAGGGCTGGTGGCTGGGGGGAACGTGCCTCCTCATAGGGGTCACGGGGAGCGTCGCGGCGTATAAAGCGTTGGACACTGCCCGCTGGCTCGTTAGGCGTGGGGCGAAGGTACGATTCGTTGCTAGTAAGGCGGCGCTGGAGCTTCTCGGCGAGAAACTTCTCCACTGGGCCACTGGGGAGCCCCCGATAACTGGGCTGAGCGGGGAGGTAGAGCATATAGCGGCCGCCGAGGAGTGCGACGCGATGCTTGTGGCCCCGGTCACGCTGGCCAGCCTCGCGAAGATAAGCCTGGGGGTCACGGACACCCCGGTCACCCTGACCGCCGTGTCGATCCTCGGCATGGGCAAGCCCCTCGTCCTAGCTCCAGCTATGCACGGGAACATGCTGAGCTCCCCCCAGTACAGGGAGGCGGTTGAGAGGCTCGGGAAGCACGCGGTCATAGTTCCCCCGCGCCTCGAGGAGGGTGTCGCGAAATACCCGGACCCCGAGCTCCTCGCGAGAGTCTTGGCGTCTGTCAGCCTGCGCGGAAGGGATCTCGAGGGGAGGAGGGTGGTTGTCACGGCTGGCGCCACCCGGGAGTGGCTGGACCCGGTCCGTTTCATCTCGAACCCGAGCAGCGGGCGCATGGGCTATGAGGTGGCCGTGGCTGCTTGGGCCCGCGGCGCGAGAGTGGTGCTTGTTCACGGTAACATGACTGTTAAGCCTCCCCACATGGTCGAGGCGGTCCGGGCCGAGACCACGAGCGACATGAAGAGGGAGGTCTCTAAAGCTCTGGAGGAGCCGGCCGACGCGCTAATAGCTAGCGCGGCACCCGTCGACTTTGCCCCCGAGAAGGTGGAGGCCGGCAAGATAAGGAGTGGCGGCGAGCTTGTGCTGAAGCTGAAGCCCACTCCTAAGGTGATAGAGGGCGTCAGCGATAGGGTCAAGGTTCTAGCGGCCTTCGCCGCCGAGACCGCTGAAAGCAGGGAAGAGCTGGTCCGGTCCGGCCTCGAGAAGATGGAGAAGTATGGGGCGTCTCTTGTCGTTGCCAATAATGTTGGCAGGCCGGGCGCGGGGTTCGAGGCGGAGAGCCTTGACGCGGTGATGGTTTGGAGGAGCCGGGGGAAACTGTATGTTGAGGATCTTGGGAGGATGAGGAAAGAGGTTATAGCTCATAGGATACTGGATACTATTGGAATCCTGCTCTCTGGGGGTTGAGCGGGATGCCCAGTA
>WAOS01000027.1 GCA_015521185.1 Desulfurococcales archaeon
CGATATTCCGCCACCCGGAGGTCCAAGTCGAGCTAGTTCCCGGCGATACGGAGGAGATCGTGATAGAAGGCCCCACCTTCGCCACCACAGACCCCACAAGGGCCACAGCGCTCCTGCGCCGATACTTCCTCGCGCTCAAGAAGAGGAACGGAAGGTGAGGGCTATGGTCGAGGATCTACTGAAGGAACTAGCTAGAGAGGCGCGCCAGTATTTTGACAAGCTGTTTAACGAGGAGTGGGATAGTTGCAGTTATGCCTGCCGGCAATGCATAACCAGCGTTCTTACCTACTACAATCTTAAGATTTATTTTATAAGGAAAATTGAGAAAAATAAAATAATTAGTAAAATAGAAGAATGTAAGGCCAAGAGGTGAGGCTGGGTGGCTAGCCGTACTATACTATCACGGCTTACGTACTGGCATGTTCGGTGGGTTATTCCGGCTGCTCTGGTGCGTGCTGCGCTGGAGCTTGGCGGGAGTGCTGAGGCTGGGCTTCGGCTTATTGCGGAGAGGGGTGAGCCGTGGATGCGGAGCCTGGCCCTAGAGCTCCTCTACGACAAGCAGGAGCTACGCCGCATACTAGAGGACCTACGCGAAGGAGCAGCAGTAGACGCTGAACTAGTAGAAATAATAAAGAGGGTGAGCGGGGATGGCGCTTAGCCTGTCGTTTACTGGTAGGATTAGTAAGCGGAGGAAGCAGGTGCTTGTCCTGCTACCCCGGGAGTATTGGCATGTTTTTGCTGGGATGAGAGGGCGCAGGGTTAGGGTTAGGGTTGGAGAGGTGGAGTATAGTGGTCGTATAACTATTATTGAAAATAGGGTTTACGTTACGCTACCGTATAGCGCGCTAGCACTGAGGGAGCGGAGCAGGTATCATATTATCCAGGTGGAGGTGTAACTGGAATGGTTGAGGGTGTGGTTGACTGTGGAGGGGATAAGGGCTGCTATACGGTTGTTATACGCAGGGGATATGAGTCCCGCCCTGGTAAGGCGGAGGTCCCGGGTTCAAATCCCGGCGGCGGCTCCACACCAAATCCTATCATCCTGGAGAGCCACCGGCCAGTGCTAGACCTCCTAACCCGGGCCAGCACCCTCCGTGCCTAGCAGTGCGGCCTCTCCCGGGAAATGTTGGCCTCCCGCCTGGGTTACCTGCGGGTGACGTCCTCGGGGAGGGGGCGGAGGAGGCGGGGCAGCCTCTTCTCGGGCACCCTCCTCACCGTCTCGAGATACTCGTAGTAGAGGGTGAGTGCGGTAGTAACCAGGTAGAAGCCCCATGCCATTAGGTAGAGGAGCCAGGCGAACCAGATTAGCCAGTGATCCTCGGGGTGGTGGAGGTAGAGGTGTATCGTGCTAATGCTGTAGGCTGCGAGTGGGAAGACGAACGCCCACCAGCTCTCGGCGAACTCCAGGTCCCTCCTCCTCGCGTGGCTCAGCGTTATAGCTAGGACTAGCAGGAAGAGCATGCCTGCAGCGCCCCAGAACGTGTAGTAGAAGAAGTCGAAGACCGCCGTGAGGAGACTAGCCACTACTCCACCGGGCCCTTGGACCGCCTCCTGGTAGAGGGCCCTGTAGACGCCTGGGGTGAAGCCTAGGAGGGCCTCATAGGATAGCGGGATAACGGCTGGGGGCGCCAAGTTTATCCACGTCGTAGCGAGTAGCCTCGCCGGTGGGGGGCTGAAGAAGAGGGAGCGGTAGAGCCATATTGTGAAGAGGGCCATCCACATCACGGTTCCCGCCCCTAGGTAGACCCCGAGTAGGCTTCTCGACACCGGGACTCCGCGGCCCGCCAGTATCATGCCCACGTATGGGACGAGCACGTTCCCAACGGCAGGCATGTACCAGGCAGGATTCATGTAGTGCACCTCAATACCGGGGTGCCTCTCCATGCTGTACAGCACCACCAGGAATATCAGCGTGTGGACCGCAAGGCCAACATAGAAGAACGCCTCCGCGACCCCAACTCTACCCAGAACCAGGCTCCAGTCGAGGCTAAGCATAATCGTCGCCACTCCTATAGTAGCGAGGAACGGCCCCCTAACCGGGCTCCTAGCCTCCCTCGCGAACCCCCCGGGATCCAGAGCGATCCTGGCAGAGTACAGGACTACCGCGAGGAGGAACGTCGCAGTATTAAGGGCAGCCAGGCCTCTCGAGAAGCCCAACAGCAGCGTGCTCCCCCCGAGGTTTGCCAGGGCGAACGTCGACAGCACTATAGCGCTGGTAGCGAGGTTAAACGAGAACCACGCAACACTCATCCCCCTAATCCGCTCAGTAATACCGGCCAATCCCCTACACCCGACGAGGCGCTGAGAGGAGTAGGTCCACAATATGTACCCCGTATATAACACTACATCCCCGATCCTCAAACCGTTGAGCAGGCCTATGCTTGCTTTGCTTCTTAATACTAATATGTGGTGATGATGATTCGTGTCTGGCGGGGAGCTCGAGCCTTCCCCGCTGGAGACCTATGAGAGCGGGCTAAGCGGCTCTGCGTGGCTCCTCTTCCTGGGAGTCGCTGTCATCATAGCTAGCATCATAGTCACGAGCAGGAACCAAAGCGTGGGCGTGTTACTGGGTGGCTAGTTCTTCGGAGGCCTCCTAGGCTACCTGGGCTATATGGATATTGGTAGGAGCCTAAGGATTGAGAGGCTGAGGCTCGCAGTCCACATGCTGAGGAGCCAGGCCCTGCATGCTAGGCTCGCCGTGGAAAGTGGAAACCCAGAGGCGGAGAGACTAGTCAGGGAGAAGATGGAGCGTGAGGAGAGAGGCTTCATAACCCGGGCCTTCCGGGCGGCCAACGTCAACATTGAGGAGGCGTTCGTCTCCGGAGCGCTCGACAGCATAAAGCGGGAGGCAGAGCCGCCATACGTGCTCATCTACAGATAATGGAATGCTAGATGCTCCCACAACTCTTACGGTGAACATTGGGAGCCAGGCAGCGGCCTCCCTGGCCTCGTTGATGGCAATCATCCTCCTAGTCCCACGATTTTCCCTCGGAACTCTTGGGCCAACGTATGCCACCGCCCGCATCTTACTGGTTTACTGGTTCGGATTACTATGGTAGTATTCATGGCTAATCCTTTTTGCGCGGGAGGGTTTGCGCGGTGCCGGAAGGGGGCGGCTGCTCCCGTTACATATTGTGCTGGCAGAGGGTTCCCCGGTTCGGGGCGATGCATGCTTTTCTCCCCCTGCGGGCTCCGAGTTAGTGTGGGGTGTCTGTTCTGGGGGGCTCGTCTAGGGGGCGGAGTGCTGTTCTCGTCGCGGGGGAGTGTCGTGGTTGTGGTAGGCTGAGGGTTGTTAGAGTACACTCGAGCGTGTTGGAGCAGCTGGGACTTAAGCCCTACGACGTGGTGCTCTTGTGGGGCCCTGGAGGGGTGACAGCTGCCAGGGTTAAGCCTAGTGCTCCCGGCGAGCCGGCCGATACTGTCTTCTTGCCCGGGTATATGTTGAGTGTGCTGGGAGTCTCGGAAGGCGGCAGAGTTAGGCTGGAGTCCGCCCGGCCCAGGCAGGCTCTCTGGGTGGAGCTCGCGCCCATCGAGGGCAGTCTAGCCGTGGATGAGGGCTTCGTCCGCTATGTGAAGAAGAGGCTTAGGGACGCGCCTGTAGTGCTCGGAGATACCATTGTCATACCGGTTCTCTCCCAGGAGATATGGCTCAAGGTTGTCGGCCTGGAGCCTGAGGGGCCCGCTATTATCGGCGAGCATACCATTCTCTCGGTCCGGGAGGCACGCGCGGAGAGCCCGCTTCCCGGGTCGGCCGCGCACAGGAGGCTCCTCCGCCTCATCCTGGAGAGGGACCCGAGAGCTTCGTTCCTCAGGCGCCTCGCCCATGCCCTCCGAGACGCGGAGGACTGGAGCGGGCTGGGCGCTATCCCCCCGAGTACCGTTCTCGTGCTCCGAGGCTCGGACCATCTCATCGACGAGGCTGTAGCCGCGATCCTCCGCCGCTACTTCAAGCTTCAACGCCTCGGGCAGAGCGGAAACCCGGGGATCGGCGAGTGCTCCGGGGCTAGGAGCCTCCTCGACAGGCTCGAGGCCGAAGCCGAGTCGGGCCCCCGGGCAGTCCTCATCGAGAGCCTCGACCTAGTGCTGGGACCGTGGGGGTGCAGGGAGGCTGGCCTCCCCGTTCACAGGCTATTGGTCAAGGCGAACCTTGCCGGCCCAAAGACGGGCCACGTGGTGGTAGCCACAGCAGGCAGCCCCAAAGACCTACCCCAGTGGATACTCCATGAGTTCGCGATAGTCCTAGACGCGAGGACCATAGGCCGGGATCTCGCCCGGGAGGCCCTGCGAGCGGTGTTACCCCCGGAGTGGGGACTCGCGGACGACGCGATCGAGGAGCTAGCCAAGAAGGCTGCAGGCCTCAACTATGGGGAGCTAGCAATGATACCCGGCCTAGCCGCCGCGAGAGCACTCACAAGAAGCCCCGGCTCGAAGAGCCGGGCAAGTGTCGAGCCAGGTGACATAGAATGGGCTGTAAGCTATCTACTCGCCCGCCAAAGAGAGCCCACCCGGCTTCACCTCATACAGCCCATAGCTCACCCGTGAATCGGAGCCCCAGTTCTCCCCGGAGAAGCGTCTTGGCGAAGCCCCGCCTAACTCTATGGTTATCACCTTCATCCCGGCCAACCCTACCGTCACATCACCTACTGTCCTCTTTTGTATCCCAGCTCATTCCCCGGACGCTTTTATATATCCTCGGAAGAAATATTATCGGGGGAGGCGTGGGATAATGGGTGACTACGACCAGGTTTAAGAGCTCTTCCTTGTCTCCACTATTCTCGTGAATGTCACCTCTCTCAGCCTCATCTTAATATTGTGCAAATCCAGCACGACCCTGTGGCTGAGCATGCCCTCCCTCCCTGGGCCTGGCTCCACGGAGAAGTTCTCCGCGTTTAGGAGGGGCCTGTACATGCTGTAGGCTAGCCTCGCCACATTCCCCACAGCATCCACGATGCCCCTTATCCTCACCACCTCCTCGAGCATGGCCCCCTTCGGGTCCTCTGCACCCTCCGCTGCCCCCCTTATCTTCTCCCACATCCAGTGTAGGTCTGCTGCCACCGGCGCGATGCCGTGCTTCTTGGCCTCCTCCTCGTAGTACCTGAGGAGTGCGGCGGCTATCCTCTTCTTCTCCCCGAGGGGGAGGTACTGCACGGAGGGGTGCCTCGCGGCGGCTATTATTGGGGCATCGAGGAGCACGTTCCTTAGGAGGTTTGTGGCCCAGCTCCTCAGCTGCGAGTCCTCTATTCCCTCCCTCTTCAGCTCCTCGTCCGCTCGCCTGGTTATCTCGGCCACGGTCTGGCTGATGGGCTTCCCAGTGGTGATGACTCAGTCGATGCTTTCCCGGAGGATCCTCTCGAGGACGTTGAGGGCCTTCTCCTGCTCCTCCCTGCCGAGGTGGGTCTCCTCGAGGACACGGTTCTTTATCTCCCGGTATATGTCGAGGACGGCCTGCTTGCCCTCCAGGAGGATCCTCCCCTCGTAGGGGTGGGTCTCCTTGTTGTTGGCGAGGAGCCTGAGCTGGTGGTACCTGAGGGCCGCCTCCTTCTCGGCGTCTAGGAGGTGGGAGTCTTTCCCGTTCCTGAGCTCTCCGAGGTCCCTTAGCAGCTCCCTGAGAGTCTTGCTGAGGATCCTGGGCGCCACGTCCTGGGGCAGTCCCAGGTTCTGGGCTATCCTCCTCGCCTCCTCCTCCGTTAGCTCGCCCCTCAGCTCCGTTCCTATGAGGCGCCTTATGACCTCGAGGGGGTGGCTCGGCTGCTCCCCGCTCGCGATCTCCCTCTCCCACTCGGAGAGGACCGTGGACATGAGGCCGTGTAGGAGTGTCCCCTTCGGGTCCGAGGGGTCCGCCCTCTGTATGTGGTACTTCACTATGCTGGGGTGTATTCCCTCGGGGGAGGCGTAGAGGGGCATCTTCTCCTGGTCCAGGAGCACCTTCACGGCCCATCCCGGGAGCTGCTCGGCGATGGCCTTCCCGAGCAGTCTCCTCGACTCGGTGTGGCCAGGAACGATCTCTCCCCGGAGCTCCCTTTCTACCTCCTCCAGCTCCCGGGTTATGTCTATTCCCTGCTGTCTGAGGAAGTTTATCCTGAAGCGGGCGTATTCTTCTGGGTCTACGGTTAGATCGTACCTCCAGTTTCTTTCTATTTCTCTTGCCTCGCTGTATATCTTTTCTCCCAGCTCCTTCGTTTCTTCTCCGTGTCTTAGGGCTCTTCCGAGTATTGAGGGCACCTCTTCGAGGTGGAGCAGTTCGTATAGCTCGTCCCTGTACACGAGGGGGTCTCGCTTGAGGATCTCTTTTAGGGTGTTGGGGTGGGGTAGCTGGAGGTTCCTCGCGAGGGCTGTGTGGTAGGCGAGTATGTATTTGGCGAGCTTCTGGGGGTCTTTGTGGTATCCTTTTTCTATGGCGTCTGCGAGGGCTATTGCTATTATGTTGATGGGCGTATTTTCCATCCCTGTCCCTGCATCATACAGCCATGCCTCCTTGTATATGAGCTGCACGAGGGGGTCCTCGTTCTCCCTGAGGTACTCTTCTATCCTCCTCTTTGCCTCCTGGGCCGCGATGTTGAGCTGGGAGGCTATGAGCTGTGCGTGGGACTTGGCCTCGAGGAGCTTCTGCCTCTCCTCCGGGGACAGCCTTTCTAGGGGGTCTTCCCTCCGCCTCGGCGGCGGGATTTGGGGCTGGGGCTGCTGTTCCTCCCTGTACTTCGCCTCTATGAGCCTCTTTATGAGGCACCTTATGCCTAGGCAGGGCTTCCCGGGCATCTTATCCACCTATCTTCACGGTTCCGAGGGCGAGGGTGTTGTCCTCGTAGGTCAGGGTTAGGGTGTTGAGGGTGTAGGTGTTGAGGGGCGTTGCGTGGCTCGCGAGGTAGGAGGTCACGGTTCCTACTATCATCCCCGCGACGGGGCATCCCGTCTCCTTGAGCTTCTCCAGGTTGAACTTTGTGGTCCTCTCGAGGGCCTCCTGGCCCGTGTCGCTTACGGTCTGCTCTCCCCCTCCGGGGAGGGTGGTCTCGGGCGTGCCTGCTCCGCCTGCTCCTCCCACTTCGCCTCCTACCCGGGAGAGCACTTTTCGTGTCTACAACGAGTTCTAGCTTCATTTTATCTTCTCCGCCGCCCTCCTCTTGGCCCCCCGGGCTAGCTCCTCTATCTTTTCCTGGGGGCCTCGGGGATCTGGAGCCACTTGTAAGCGAGGTAGAGCTCCCAGGCCTTGGTTCGGAGCGTCTCGACAAAGTCCTCTCCCAGCTCTTCCGGCACCTCCACCTCGATCGTTATCCTCCTCGTCCTCGCCATCCGTCCACCATACCATTATCCCTGCCTATCACCTCTTTTATTCCCCCGGGTTTTCTACCTGCATTTTATCCCTGCAGCTCCGAGTCTTTCCTTTGCCAGCTCCACTGTTTTCCTGGCCGTCTCTAGTGCTTGCTCTGCCTCCTCCGGCACAACAGGTGGGCCCGGGTATCTTGCCTCTACGGCGTAGTCGGTGAGGGTGTCCGCATCTATGTCGTAGAAGGGTTTCACGTCCTCCTGGCCGGCTAGGAGGCTTAGTAGGTGCTCTATGCTGTGTGTTTTGGGCGGTCTTACCCGGCGGGCGACTAGGAGGGCTTTGAGTGCCTTCTCAGCCGCCTGCTGGGCGTGGAATGCTGCCTCCTCGTATAGCTCCTCCCTTAGGAGTACCTCCGCGGCCCTCAGGTCCTTCTCGGCTCTTCGGAGCCACTCGCATACCTCTTTCAAGCTGTCACGCCCTCCCTTAGGGCTGCCTCCTCTATGCTGCCCAGATACCTGCTCCTCTCGGCGAAGGTTCTGAGGTCTTCTATTATGAGGTCTGCGGGCCTGCCGAGCAGCTGGAGGAGCCTCCTCCTCACACGGAGGGATAGCCTCCTCCTCGTCCTCCAGTCTACCTCTCCCCTCACGACCACGAGAATGTCGTAGTCGCTGTCCTCCCGATAATCTCCCCTTACCCGCGAGCCGAAGAGGATAATCCTCTCTACTTCCACCCCGAGCCTCCCCGCCTCCTCTAGAATGACTCGCTTGATGAGGTCCAGGGTCTCCCTGTCAACCGCGGCTCTAGTCATCGGCTTCCCCATACAAATATAATATCGCCGGGTGTTTATATCCAGGCTCTCCCCCTACCTGGAACGCTTTTATAGCACCCTGCACTAAAATATTAATTTTCAAGGAGTTGCAGAAGATGAACATCCTTGATCGAGGGCATGGAGGAGGGAGGCGAAGCGGAGGATAGAGATGCTTGCTGCGGGGCGGACCGGCAGGCATCGCGGCGCGTGACAATATTTAATGCTGGGAGTCCTAACGTTTTTACTGCGAGGGTTGGAGGCCCCGGGGGAGTGGGGGCTTGCCCCGGGTGCCGGATGACGAAGGCCCCCGCCCCGGCCGCTGGGCCGGGCTTGTACTTATGTTTCTCGTATGAGGAGTGATTATCCCCTGGGGGCTCCTCGGAGTGTTGTGGTGGGCTGGTGGGCCCACGCGCGGCTTTGTGAGGGGTGCTTGTTGTGCCTAGGTTCGTAGTTGTCAGTATGAGCCCTCTGCCTGAGGCCTTGATCAAGAGTTTCTTCGCTCCCTATCTGGAGGGCTCCGATATTGAGATAGAGGTTGTGGGGGTCTACGGTAAGAGTAGGGAGGAGGTTAGGGAGGCCCTTAGGAGGGCCGACGTTGTTATTGGGGACTACACGTTCCATATGAAGATCGATAGGGACCTGTGCAGCGCTATGGAGAGGGTCCGCCTGATTCAGCAGCCGAGCACGGGCTTCGACCACATAGATGTTGAGGCCTGCAGGGAGCGGGGTATTCCCGTGGCGAACGCGGGAGGGGCTAACTCGGCGAGCGTAGCAGAGTATACCATTATGGCGGCTCTCGCCCTCCTCAAGAGGCTCATTCTCGCCCATGAGAAGACCAGGAGGGGCGAGTGGCCGCAGTGGGAGCTGATGGATCTCGGCACCTACGATCTCCTCGGGAAGACCTGGGGGATCATAGGGCTGGGCCGCATCGGAAGGGAGGTGGCTAAGAGGCTCCGGGGCTGGGATGTCCGGGTGTTGTACTACGACAAGGTTAGGCGTAGGGATCTCGAGGGGGAGCTGGGAGTCGAGTATAGGACCCTCCGGAGGCTCCTCCGCGAGAGCGACATCGTGTCTCTCCACGTGCCCCTAACCAGCGAGACGAGGGGCATGATAGGCGAGGGCGAGCTCCGCGCTATGAAGCCCGGCGCTATACTCGTGAACCCCAGTCGGGGCGAGCTTGTCGACGAGGAGGCTCTCGCACGCGCGCTCAGGGAGAAGTGGATCGGCGGGGCAGCGGTCGACGTCTACAGCAGGGAGCCGCCCGGGCCGGATCACCCGCTCATAAGGCTCGCGAGGGAGGACCCGAACGTCAACCTAATCGTGACGCCCCACATAGCCGGGGCTAACAGCGATGCTAGGCAGAGGATCATAAGGTTCAGCGTGGAGAACATACTCCGCGTCCTCCGCGGCGAGAAGCCTCTCGCGGTCGTAAACATGTAGGGCGGGTGCGAGGCTTTGAAGGAGCTCAGCCTGGCCCGGATAGTCGCCGAGGTCCTATCCCGCGCGGGGATAGGGAGGGTGTACGGGATCATAGGTACGAGCGTTCTCGACCTAGTAGACGCGCTTTACGACTACAAGGACAGGATAGACTTCGTCACCACAAGGCACGAGCAAGTCGCCGCTAGCGCGGCTGACGCGGAGGCCCGCGTGACCGGTAGGCCGGGCGTCGCGGTAGTGCACGCAGGCCCCGGCTTCCTGAACACCGCGATAAGCCTCGGGATAGCTCTCCGGGACAGAGTCCCGCTACTGCTAGTCTCCGGCGGTGTAAGGAGGAGGCTCCGCGGCACGGGGGCCTGGCTGGAGGTCGACCAGGAGAGTGTGGCGCGCGGGGTAGCCAAGAGCTACCACCTAGTCAAGAGTGCGGGCGACGCTCCGGAGATCCTCGCAGACGCGATAAGAGAGTCGCTCGAGCCCCCTCGCGGCCCCGTTGTTGTGGAGGTGGTGGAGGACGCGTGGAACGAGAAGGCACGGGTTCCCGACGAGTTCCCGGAGAACCTAGACCTCGCCGTGGAGCCCGGTCCGGGCGACGCTATAGCCCTGGCTAGGGACGCATTGAGCCTCCTCGAGGACGCTGAGCGCCCCGTGATACTCGCCTGCGGGGAGCTAGCCTTCGACCCGCGCTTTCGCCAGGAGGACCTCCTCGAGCTCGCGGAGAGGATAGGCGCCTATATTGTTACGAGCGGTAACGGCAGGGGCGCATGCCCGGAGGACCATCCCCGGTGCCTCGGGAGGGCCGGCTTCGGCGGCGGTAGTCTGACCGCTGACACTGCTTTCGAGAAGAGCGACCTAGTCATAGTGCTGGGGAACGAGTTCGACGATATCACTACCTACGCCTACACCATGCTCCCCGAGGGAGACATACTCGTCGCGAGCCTAGACCCCCTAGTCTGGAAGAGGCCCGCCTACTATGAGGCATACAAGGCCGACCCGATAGCCGCCCTCAAGGCGCTCCTAGACGAGGCACGCCGGCGAGGCCCAGCCCCCAAGAGAGGACTCGACCCTATAGTCGGGGAGGCGGGGAGGAAGTGGAGAGCTATACTAGACGAGGCGCTCCGGAGAGAGTACAAGGACCTCCCAAACCCAGCCCGCTTCTTCCGCGCCCTCGACGAGAGCCTCCCCCGCAATAGGATCTTGAGCGCTGGGCAGGGAACCCACATCCTATACACGTACAGCTACATGCACATCTACAGGCCCCGGAGCTTCCTAGCGGCGACCAATCTCGGAGCAATGGGCTACGCTTACCCGGCAGCGCTCGGAGCCTCCCTAGCGAGGAGGGATACGCCGGTAGTGAGCGTTGTCGGCGACGGTGACTTCCTCATGACCGTGCAAGACCTGGAGACCGCGGTCCGCGAGGGAGCCCCCGTCAAAGTTGTAGTGGTGAACGACAACAGCTACAAGGTGCTGTACCTGCGTCAGGTCATACAGAAGGGAGGTAGGGTCTACGAGACCCTACTGGGCAACCCTGACTTCGTCGAGCTAGCCAAGTCCTTCGGCGTGAGAGCCATGAGGGTCGAGAGCGATAGTGACACTCCTAAGGCGATAGACATGATCCTGGGGTCAGAGGGCCCCGTGCTTGTCGAGCTCCCCGTTAGGCCCGACGACCTGCCGCCTCTCAACCTCGAGTACACGCTAAGAATGAGCTAGTTCCGCCTCTCACCCCCAGGCCTCGGTCTACACGCTCTTGGGCCTCGGGGGGACCCTCCCGGTCAACAGTATCTGGTCCAGAGCGCTGAGATACGGCTCGGGTATCCCCAGCTCCCTATGCCTCCTCCTCACCTCCTCCACACTATACGGGGCCCTCGACAGCTTTACCCTCCCCGTCTCGGCATCGATAATCGCGTACGCAGCCTTCGGGACCCCGTCGCGGGGCTGGCCCGCGCTACCGGGGTTGAGCACGGTTGTCCCCTCTAGAGTCAGCATGAACTGTAGGTGGGTGTGCCCCACCAGGTAGAGGCCACCCGGGCACTCATTCCTGGTCCTCCGTAGGGAAACTGTTGGGCCGTGGAGGCGGGCGCAGATCTCCTCCTTCCCCAGCCACGGGTAGAGATACTCGTAGAGCGGGTTCGAGGGTGCCGCGTGGACCGCGACGGCCCTAGTATTGCCGAGGTCCAGGGCTAGCCTCAGGGGGAGCCGGGCCAGCCACTGCCTGTCAGTGTCGCTGAGTAGTTTCATGGTGATGTTCTCCCTGTACCAGACGCTGAGCCAGTGCGTCTCCTCGCTGCACCTACAGTCAACGCCGTAGCCCACTGCATGGTCGTGGTTGCCCCTGACAACCCTGGCGCCCAGGCTCCTCACGAGGTCTAGGACCTCCGCGGGCCAGGGGCCGTAGTCAACTAGGTCGCCTAGTACAACCACCTCATCGTATCTGCCGGCGGACTCGATAATGCTTCTCAGCGCCGGGAGGTTTCCGTGTACATCGCTTATCACTAGCACCCTCAACCTGGCGACCCCAATCGCTGCACCGCGGGGTGCCTCCGAGGGCAAAAACTGGTTGGGCACTGGCTAGGCGGTGACCAGCACTATGTACTCTCCGTGGCCCCGCATCACTCTTACATTGAGGCCGAGCTTCTGGAGCTTCTCCAGCAGTCTCTCTAGGGGGTAGTATGATTCCTCGCCCACGATCTCGAGCGTGTCACCCTCACGCAAGTCCCGGAGCGCCTCCTCCAAGCGTTTCATAGGCGGCTCCGGGCATGCACTGCCCGATTGGTGGGTCAGCTCTACGCGGACCTGCCGGGCCATAGCTCTCTATTCTCTCCTCTGCGCTAGCCTCGCGTCTATGACGAGTAGTGCCTGCGGCTTGTCGCCAGCCATGTCCACTAGCTGTAGTAGCTCCGAGAATATCTTCTCCTCCTCGACCTGCTCCTCGATGAACCAGTGTAGGAAGACCTCTGTGGCGCGGTCTCCCTCCTCCCTGGCAAGCTCGTAGAGCCTGTTAATGTTCTGGGTCTGCTCCCTCTCAGCCTCAAGCCCCCTCAGGACTGCGGCGCGAGGCGAGGGGTACTCGGTCGGGACAGCCTCCACAGGGTGTAGCGTGATCCTGCCTCCCCTGTCCAGGATGTAATTGTAGATCTTCATAGCGTGCTCGAGCTCCTCCTTCGCCTGGACCTTGAACCAGTTCGCGAAGCCCTTCAGGCCGATGCTGTCGAAGTAGGCGGACATTCCCAGATAGAGGTAAGCGGAGTACAGCTCCCTGTTGAGCTGCTTGTTGAGCTCCTCATTCATCCTCTCACTAAGTCCGGGCATGGCTCTTCGCCTCGAGAGAATCTGGTGGCTGACCCGTAGATTTATTCGTAAGCAATTACCGATAAGACCTTCTATGTCGAAACAACTTTTATAGTGAAACAGATACAAACCCAGAATAGGGTGACCAATATGCGCGCGCTCACACCACTAGCATTAATCGCGCTACTCGTACTATCAGTACTCACGTACTCCGCAAGCGCGGTTACAGAAGACACGGCAAGGCAGACCTTCCAGCAGCTGGGATGCACCTCCTGCCACAACGGGGTCAAGAAGAAGGATTGGAACGGCATAGTGAACGACTTCAGGAGCTGGGGCGCGAGCGGCGAGTACGGGAGTGTCGACGAAGCAGTGGCGGCGCACACGGGCTACAACAGCCTCGACCAGCTACTTAGAGCGATGGCGAACAAGGCCGGCGCCAACTACAGCGATGTCCAGCCGATAAAGGAGTACCTCACATACGTGTTCAACGAGGCCAAGACAGCATCCCAGACTAGCAGCCAACAGCAGACCGCGACAGGCACGGCCTCGGAAAGCACTACGACAACCACGCAGGCCGAGCAGGGGAAAACAAGCTACACCCCAATAATAGCGGGCATAGCCATAATCATCATAGCCATAGCAGTAGTGGCCCTACTCCGAGGAAAGTGACAACCCCCCTTTTTATGACCTACAGAACACTACACCTTATAGGGATGGTCATATGGTGTACAGGCTCTCACACATAATTTCCGTCGGCACAAGCATCATAAGAAACTCCTACAGGCTCCTAAAGGAGAACCCGCGCCTCGCCCCTGATAGCGTCATGAGCGCGCTGGATAAGTGCGTGGCAGTCCGCCCCGGATCCAAAGAGGACTACGAGTGCTACAATCTCCTCTCCGGATTCTCCGAGCTCCACGGCACGATCCTCCAGTTACTACGCGAGGACCCGAGGATGATGAGCGCCGAGATAAACGCTATGTGGCCGTGGCTCGGGAAAGCGGAGGAGCGCCCCGAGTACGCGGAGGAGGCGATACTCCTTGCCACGGAGACGAGCCTCGGAGCCCTGGCCGGCAGAATCCTGAAAAACTACCTCTCCGATAGGCTCCCCAGCGCGAGAGTGAGCCTCCGGACCGTGCCGGGCTGGGAGGAGAACGTGATGAGGGGCATCGTCAACCTCTACCTGGCTGCGAGGGACGAGGTCCGGAAGCTAGCCAGGATGGAGAACACAATAGTAATGATGAACGCGACGGGAGGCTTCAAGCCGGAGGCAACGTTCCTCGTAATGGCCGGCCTCCACTATGCCCCGGAGAAAGCGTTCGCCTACTACATACACGAGCTCCACAGGGTCCACACAGTAATACCTCTAGTCCACCCCGAGACCAAGAGCTTCCGGGAAGCGGTCAAACTCGTCACACGGGAGCTACAAGCCCAGACAGGGCCCAAGATAAGGATACCCCTCACCAAGCTAGAAAGGCTCGAGTGGCTGGAGCGGTACGCGAAGGCTGTCGAACCCCTTGGCATAGCAAGGCTAACGAGCGACGCCGTAATCC
>WAOS01000028.1 GCA_015521185.1 Desulfurococcales archaeon
ACGGGTGCGTTATCTTCTATCAGGGGGAGATTATTCACCTCTGCAATGGGAGACCGAGTGATAGCTTGACGAGGGCTCTTCTGAGCATGGGCTTGCGCGAGAGCTGGCAGAACGCGTTTCGATTCCACGATCTAGCGTTCCTAGCCGATGATAGGGAGAAAGTCGAGAGGGAGCTGCCCAGAATAAGAGAGCTCGCCGCGAAGGAGGGGATGCGCGTCCTCTGGAGCGGCTACGCGGTCCACATACAGCCTCCCGGCGGGGGGAAGGGTCGCGGGGTACGCGAGGTCGCCCGCCTCCTCGGGGTACCTCTCAGTATGGTTGCAGTCGTCGGCGACGGAGAAAATGACCTGGACATGTTTCTGCCCGAACCCCTCAAGGCGTGCCCCGGCGACGCTGACCCGGCAGTGAAGAGGGTCGCAGACATAGTAGCTAGGAGCCCCGGAGGGCAGGGGTTCGCGGAGATAGCCGCGATTATCTTGGAAGAAGCTAACCAATAACTCTTCCCGGCTAAGCCTTACTCCCCCGGGGCGCGGGGTGAAGAGTAGCAAACCGTGGCTCGCCCCGGGATCTCTGGGGCTATGGCCGGAGGCTCTCGCTCGACCGCGCCCCTCCAATCTTGAGGATATCCCCGGTTATAGTGCGGGCTCTCCAGATCTCGTCGAGCACGTAGAGAACAATGACTTCCTCTACGCCGGGGAGCTTCTCGAGGCTCCTCACAGTCTCAAGCAGGTCCTCCCTACTCGGAGCCCAGATCTCAACTACTAGGTTATGCGGACCCGTAACCTCTAGGAGCCTGTATACGTATTTCATGGCTGGTATCGCTTTCCTTGCCGTCTCGAGACCGCTGACGAGGACTCTTATCATTACTATAGCCCTGTGTACGAGCCCGAGGCTTACAGGGTCTATCCTGGCCGTGTAACCCCTAAGTATGCCCTTCTCCTCCAGCCTCTTAACGCGCAGGTATATCGTTGTCTCGCTAACGCCCAGGTTTCTGGCTAGCTGCCTCCAAGGTATCCTAGCGTCCTTCTCGAGCTCATGAAGTATCTGGAGGTCTCTCCTATCGACTCTTAGCCCCTCCTGCCCTCTCGGCCTCCTCATACCGGTTCACCCTAGCCCTAGCTTCGCCGCTAGCCAGGGCTTCCTCGCTAGTACCTTGAGGAGATCGAGGAGGGTCCCTTTCCCTAGGGCTATCTTTATGTGTACGTCCTCCGGCACGCTTTTGAGGAGTTCAGCCCTTTCCTCCGGCCTCATCCGCTTTACACGCGCAAGTATCCTTCTCTGGAGCCCTATAGCCCTGGCCGGGTCCTTCCTCGTTATACCGGCCGGGCTATCCCCGCTTGCGAGGCGCTCTGCGAGCTGGACAGCGCTCATAATGCTGGGCCTTATGCCCTCGCCTGTCAGCGGGTAGACGAATCCGGCTGCTTCTCCTATATGTATTGGATGCTTGCTTAGTAGGCTCCTCATTACTCCCCCAACCGCGATTCTAGCTCCCTCCCGCCTCAGCACTCGCTTATTCCGCAGTGGCTGGGCGAGGAGGTGCGAGGATACGAACTTGTCGAGCCTCTCGAAGAGTTTCGGGGCTGGCTCGTAGCCCCCAACTCCTACTTCAACAGTGCCGGGGGTCGAGGGGAATATCCAGTAGTATCCGATGAGCCTCGTGTCGAAGAGTATTGTGAGCTTGTCCTGCCACTCACCCTCAACTATGTACTGGACAGCGTCTATCTTCTCTCCCGGGTAGAAGGGGTGGCCGCCCGCTATCACAGTCTTGGGTGGTGGCGCGTCTATAGTTCGCGCGCCCGCCCTAACAATGTTCTTAGCCGGCTTGTAGTATGCTCTAGTCACGAGATCGGCGCCCCCATCAGCTATGAGGGCTTCGACTAGGCAAGTCCTGTCTACAATGCTCCCCCTGATACCTTCTATCGTGAAAACGTGCTCGTTATCCACGTATAGCTCAGCGCCTCTCACACTACTGACAACGCATTCTCCTGGAAGGGGCACCTTTAGGTCTCCCGTATCGGGTATCCCCCTGCCACAAGGCTTTGATCCTGGCTTGGGAGAGGCTTCCGCGACGAGCACCTCGTATCCCTTGCGGGCCAGGGACCATGCAAGGGCCGCTCCGGCAGGGCCTGCGCCGACAACCAGGTAGTCTGGACCAGCCAATTCCGGACCCCTAAAGCACGTAGCCGCAGGCACGCCCTTAATATCAAGTTAATATGGCGGGCATCCTCGGGGTAGGTAAGGCGTGCATCTAGGCCTGACACTATGGGAGGCAGTACTTATTGGGGCCCTGCAGGGCATTCTCGAGTGGCTACCTGTTAGTAGTAGCGGTCAGGTCTCCCTACTTCTCACGAGCCTGCTCGGCTTGAACCCTGCCATGAGTTATAGGCTTAGCGTTACAACTCATATAGGGACGGCTGCGAGCGGGGCTATACTAGTTAAGGACGAACTGTTGGACGCGCTCCGACTAGGCCCCTGGCTCCGCGTCGCTCTCGTCCCCCTACTTGCCGGCGCGCCTGTTGCTCTCGCGATAGAGAGAGTGGTCACCGGTCTTAGCGGCGATATCTTCAACCTTCTCATAGCAATACTCCTAGTCATAACAGGACTAGTTACTGCCCGCGCCGGGAGGAGCTCCCACTTTGCTTGGAGGCCAGCCACTAGCCTCTCAACGCTGGACCTCGCAATCATAGGGCTACTCCAAGGCCTCGCAGCCCTCCCCGGCCTAAGCAGGAGCGCAGTCACGATAGCAGGGCTACTACTTCTCCGAGTCCCACCCGACGACGCAGTCCGCGCCAGCATACTCATGGGCGCCGCAGCCACAGGGGCGATGGGCCTCTACGAAGCGCTCCAGGCACAGGCACTACCCCACAGCCTTCTCGCGGCAGCGCTAGCCTCAAGCCTGCTGGCAGGCGCACTGAGCGCAGCTGCGATGCTGAGGATAGCCGACAAGTATAAGCATGAGATAGCAGTATTCACAATCATAATAGCAGTTCTAGCAGCGCTCAGCGCACTACCAGCAGTACTCCCATAACCAATAAAACCCGTCCGCCAAGAATCCAGAAAATTGGCAGGAGCCGCCGTAGCTCAGCTGGGCAGACCCTGCGCGGGCCCAAAGCGCCGGCCTTGTAAGCCGGTGGTCGCGGGTTCGAATCCCGCCGGCGGCTCCACAGAATACTTCTAACAATTCAGAATACTACACCCGAAAATTCTCTACGTGTCCCACGGGCGGCACGTCCAAGAGCCCAAGCTAAGTGGGGCGCCCCCCGGATACCCAGGCTCATAGACCGCCGTTCGGCGGCCCCCTAGCGGGGTCACCTGGGCGATACCCGGGCAAGGGGAGGCGCCCCACTCGTGACAAGTGGAGCCCAGAGCATTTTGGCGTACACTATGGCCTCTGCGGCATCAGTCAAAGAGAGAATGCTTCCGAATTTACAGAGTTTGAGCGGGATACTCTTGGTGGGCCCGCGGGGATTTGAACCCCGGACCTCCGCCGTGTAAGGGCGGCGTCCTAACCAGGCTAGACGACGGGCCCACGCGCCCGCTTGAGTTATCCCCGTCACGGGTTTATTTTTGGTTTCGGCTACCTAGATAGCCTGGTGGAGAATCTTGAGGGGCGGCCACTTAGTTAGAGAAGTGATGACGCCTAACCCTGTTACTGTTACGCCGGACGAAACTGTTTATGAGGCTGCAGTTAAGATGGCCGAGCTTGGCGTTGGAGCACTTCCCGTGATAGACGAGGAAGGGAGGCTGGTCGGCATCTTCACCGAGCGGGACCTGCTGGTGCGTGTTGTGGCGAAGGGGCTGGATCCGACAAAGATCAGGGTTGGAGAGGTTATGACGCCTAATCCTGTTACCGTCGGGCCTGATGAGCCGGTCGAGGAAGCTCTCCGTCTCATGGCTAAAATCAGGGCGAGGCACCTCCCAGTGGTCGACGAGAAGGGCAGACTTGTCGGTATAGTTAGTATTAGGGATTTAGAGCTCGTTCTCCTGTAATATTCTTCTCGCGGCCTCCACGGCCTCTACCGGGCTGTAGGGAGATCCGCAAGGCTTCGGGCAGGCCCTGTTCACGGGGTTCCACACGCAACCCTTTTCCAGGTAGTCTCTCGCCTGTAGCAGCGCTAGGAGTGTTGTGGCGACGCTGCTCTCCATGCTTGCTCCAGCCATGTGCGGTGTAAGCACGTTCCACGGCTTCTCAGCCAGGGCCAGCCTCGGGCTCTCCTGGGGCAGAGGCTCCCAGGGGTGGACGTCGGCGACTATCCTAATATCTGGCCTTCTCCGGCTAGCCTCGCACACAGCCCCAGGCTCCTCGGTTCCCCCTCTCCCAACGTTCACATATATGGCGTTCTTAGGCATGCTCAGGAGGTGGTCGAGCTTGACTAGCCCCCTAGTCTCTGGAGTTAGGGGGAGGCTGTTCACGACTATCTCGCTATCTCGGAAGATATCCTCTAGCCTGGCCCGGCGTGCCCGGAAGTGGTGCTCGAGCCATGGCTTCCTATTTCTAGAGTAGTAGAGTACCCGGCTAGGAGAGAAGGGAGCTAGCCTCCTCATGAGAGCCGCGGCTATTCGACCCGCCCCTAACAGGCCAATGCTGCGCCCATATACTAGTATGGGGCGTAGCCTCAGCCCTGGCCATCCCTCCTCTGCCCAGCGTGGGACCCATCTCAGCGCTCCCGGGAGGCTCCTGGCCGCCGCTAGTATTCCGGCGAGTGCGTGCTCCGCGACGCTCTCAGCTATAACCTCTGGCTGGTTTGCAACACATATTCCTGCGTGCTCCGCCGCCTTAATATCAATATGATCGTAGCCGCTGCTCCTCGCTATAAGCAGTCTAATGCATCCAGGCGATGAGAGCATTTGAGCCGTAACCTTCTCGAACCAGACTATAACGACTTGATGCTTCCTGGCCTCCTCCCACCAGTCAGGGCCGGGCCTCGAGATAACGCTTACACCCGCGGCTTTCGCTATGTAATCGGGAACGCCCCGGGAAGAGAATACTCCTCGAACACACCCTTCGGTACCCACAGGGTGACCCCAAGATCTCCCAAGCGGGGAGGAGGCTTTAACGACTACTATATGGATCACGAGACACCCCTAACCATTATATAGCCCGGATCCCGGGGTAATCGTAGTGGCGGCGATCGGGCCGGTAGCTCAGCTGGAAGAGCGCCGCCCTCGCACGGCGGAGGCCCCGGGTTCAAATCCCGGCCGGTCCACCAATTCTCTCCTCTAACCTACACGTTCAAAACCGAAATAAAATTTTATTCTAGAGTGATCTTATAGATAAAATATGATGAAAGAATTTCCCATACCGCTAATATCCCTGCGAGCGTCATCGCAGCCAAACTTGCGCCTCTGGAATAGAGTCCAAGAGCTATTATCGATAGCAGCGTCACTCGGCCTACACTGTCCATTACTGCATAGGCCGCTGCCACATACCAGAGGGGCCAGAGGTCCCAGTTTCTCGGAGGCTTTTCGGGCTTATCCTTCGAGAAGATCGTATAGGAGACTGTTATCGCTGTTAGGAGGGGCAGGAGTAGGAGTACGCTTAAGACCTGCTTAGTTGAGTAATAGAATACTATAAATGATATTATAGGTATAGCTATTGATAATATTATTGATAGTCTTCTTGAATTCTCAAAACCTAGCCTCACCGGCAATGTTCCTATGCCCTTGCTTCTGTCGTGGACATATTTGTCCATGTGCTTACCTATCAGAACTAGGCTCACCGCAAGCGCGTAAGGAAGGTAGAGTGCAACGACTAGTGGCGGGTGATGTCCCGTTAGTGCTAGGTACGTCCCTCCCGCCATTACCGGGCCCCAAACGATGGCAACCAGAATCTCGCCTAGCCCGTACCTCTTAGCGTCGAAGAAGAGTCCAGCGTAGCTTGCTATGATAAGAGCCCCGACGAGAGCTAGGATTGGTATTAGGGGGGAGACAGTCAGACCTAGATACACAGCGAGTACGGCGTCATAGAGTCCTACCGCGAGTACCAGCAGTTTAAGCTCCGAGAGGCTCACAATACCGTCTATGAAAGGGTGCGGCCCGTATAGGCTCCTGAAATAGCTTGGGTCGTCTAGCCCGGACTTGTAATCGTAGTAATCGTTAACCAGATTATCTAGTAAGTGGGTGAGCGCGAAGGCTGCAAGTAGAGCTAGGTATAGAATTGGCTCGAACTTATCTTCAAGAAGCCAAGCAAGGCCGGCCCCAATTGAGACGCTATAGAATGTCATGGGAATGACGCAAAGCCTGCTCGCAGCTATGAGCCTCGTAACCCTGTCCACATTGCTAGAGGGCACCCTACACTTCCTAAAGCTGTACCATAAGGCACCCAGCCTTCCCACTGCTGAGTCGCCCGAGGGGAGATCCTACCATGCTAGCACAAAATGCGCGTAGCTAGAGGGCAGCTATAGAAAGCCCCGTGTACCTCTAATAAACCCAATAGGGATTCCCCATGCTTTTGCAACCCGGACCATGCATTGTTACAGCTGATGTCGACCCCCACTAGGGCGACCCTACGCACAAGAAAACCGAAACCTAGTCTCCCCCACTTACTAGCGCCACTCTGTATCGTTACGGGGACGGTGAAACACTAATAACTCCCTTCAAGTATGAAGGGTCAAGAATGGCGGCGCGTGGGCCCGTCGTCTAGCCTGGTTAGGACGCCGCCCTCACACGGCGGAGGTCCGGGGTTCAAATCCCCGCGGGCCCACCACTCCCCATTACCCTCCTGTGGATTCTCCGTCGAGTTAACTACACCCGTACGAGTGTAGAGCTTTTCAACGGCTTTGTCAATAGCTTTCTCGTACTCCTGGAGAAGTATGCGGGCGAGACGACGCAGGTCCCTCTTAGAGAGCTTCTCAACCTTCCCGAGACTCTTGTACAGCTGGAACACTCTAACCATTTCTTCGAGTGGTCCGATGTACTTCGTTACGACTATGTCGCCGCGTCGGAACTGCTCGTAGACATACGGTCTTCCCTTAACTCGCTTGATTACAAGGGTCAACCTCGCAGTCCCTCCCCGGGACATATATTCTCACCCTCATTGTAGTTAACTTTTAACTACACGGGTAAACATGTTTACTACAATACTGACGTCTCGACGGAGAAGGATGATTATCTCAAGAGATAATTTGATGGTTAAGGGGGTAGATGCTGGGTGGTCTTCCCAAGAGATAATTTCAAATTATATACCTTGAAACCATGATGATTTCCACCCAAATACCCAGTTTTGGATACCTTTGTGGTTAACAAGGAATGAGAGGTGAGGACGGAGTAGGGTTCCGGTTCATCCACGCTATACCATTA
>WAOS01000029.1 GCA_015521185.1 Desulfurococcales archaeon
TAGAGGCGGAACGCGGGGAGGCGGGCAGAGCCATCGAGAGGCTTCGCCGGGAGTGGGAGAGGAGGGGGTGGAATCCGGGCGCGGTCCTCGATATAGTGGCGGCGGGCCTAGGCCTCTACTATCTCCACGGCTAGTCGAGGGGGCTGAGGCCCGTGCTGAAGATCCTCCTGTAGTGGTCCTCCGTCTTCTTGTGCTTGAGGAAGACCGCTCTCAGGCTCCCGTCGGGAGACTCCTCTATGGATATCACGCTTACTGGTACCCCGAGGGAGGCAGCGTAGGATATGTACTCGTCCATCTCGTCCCTGCTGGCGAAGGAGAGGGCGAACCTCTCCGCTAGGGGCTCACCCCTCAGGTACTTGTATATGCTTTCGACTGCGGGGAGGAATATGGCCTCTCCGATCCTGTGAGCCTCCGCCCTGACCCTCTCCTCCCCCCACTCCTCCTCTACGGCCTTGAACATCTCCCTTAGAACCCTGGGGAAGATGAAGGAGTGGCCCTCGTCGAAGGGGAACCTCATGCCCTGCTCTATATCGTGGACGTTGATGAAGCTCGTCGTGTACTTGAGAGGCTCGACCCTGTAGTAGGGGTCCTTTATGACCACGCCCTCCCTACCTAGCTTCTCGAGACCCTCTATCACCTCTCTTATCCTGGCCCACTCCTCCTTAGGGTGCCTGCCCAGCTCCCTCACGTTTCGAAGGCCAGCCTCCTCCGCGGCGCTCCTTCTCTCGTCGACGGGGAGGAAGTCTAGGGGGTCCCTGTACATGTCGAAGACGAAGTAGTCCCAGTCGGGAGCCTCCGGGTAGTGGTATCGGGTGTAGGGGTTCTCGAGCCCGACGACCTCTCCCCCAACCACGAGGTCGTCGCCGAGCGAGTCGAAGAGCCTCTCGAGCCCCCTCCCGTATTTCCTCCTCATCCTCGATGTTGTGTAGGGGCAGATGTAGCCTCCCCGGGTTATCGCGTATATCTCGCCCTCGAACCTCACCACCCTCACGTTGTGGCCGTCCATCTTCTCCTCCACAACCACGTCGTCGATGAAGTGCTTGGGCACGGCCTTGCTTAGGAGGAGCACGCGCTTTATGTGGGGGTAACCCTCGACCTTCCGGTATTCGCCGGTCCGGGTGCTGATTAGGATAATCGTTCCCTCGTAGTGCCCTGAGATGTCGCGGCGTATAGTTATGTAGCGGACACTCTTGTAACGGAGGACCCTGGTAGCCTTGCTCTCGAGGAGCCTCTCGGCTCTCTCCCTGCTAACGCTCAGCGCACCGCTCAGGATCTCGACGAGCTCGGGATCTACGCTGGCCTTAGCCCTGCGCAACAGATTCTCCACCAAGAAGTCTGGGCCGCTGGTTGAGGGGTAAAAATCTGTGGTAGGAGGAGACTACTTCCTGCACCTCTCCTCCAGGGGCACGTACTTGAGGCCGACGGGGCCGACGTACTTCTCGCTCGGCCTGATGATCTTGTTGTTCTTCACCTGCTCTATGTAGTGAGCGGTCCAGCCCACTATCCTGCCCATGGCGAATATCGGCGTGAACAGCGGTATCGGTATCTTCAGCTGGTAGTAGAGTATCGCAGTGTAGAGGTCTATGTTCGCCGGCAGGTTCTTCTCCCTCTTCATGACCTCCTCGGCCTTCTTCAGCACCTTAAGCCAGTACTCGCCCTCGGGCAGCTGCTTGATGAACTTGGCCGCGACGTCGGTCCTGGGGTCGTGCACCTTGTAGACGCGGTGGCCGAAGCCCATTATCTTCTCCTTCCTCCTCAGCTTCTCAAGTATGTACTCCTCGATGTACTCCTCTAGCGGGACTCCCTTCTCCTCTGCCTGCTTCTTCGCCTCTAGCAGCATGACTAGGGCCTTCTCGTTGGCCCCGCCGTGTAGGGGGCCCTTGAGAGCGCCGATACCGCCCGCGATCGCGCTGTACATGTCGCTCAGCGTGCTGGCGATCACGCGGACCGTCCAGGTGCTAGCGTTGAAGCCGTGGTCCATGTAGAGGACTAGGGTGGACTCGAACGCCCTAGCTTCTAGGTCGCTGGGCGTGTCGCCTCCCCTGATCATGCGTAGCAGGTCCTTAGCGTGGTCCAGGCTCGGGTCGGGCCTTATGAGGGTGCCGTGGTGCGCCAGGTTCCATCCCGCGATGAATAGTACGGGTAGCTGGGCTATGAGGCGGAGGGCGTGATCGTATAGGAAGTCGTCGTCGAACTTCCAGTCGTAGGGGGCGTTGTACTGGCCTAGGAGGGTGACACCGTAGCTACCATAGTACATGGGGTGGGCCGGCCTGGCGTGCTTGAGAGCGTCGAATACCTTCTCGGGCACCCTGCTCCTGTAGGTGTCTATCTTCTTCTTGATCTCCTTGAGCTCGTCCTCGCACGGCAGCCTGCCGTAGAGGATCAGGTGGGTCGCCTCGTAGAAGCTGGCGTGCTCGCCTAGGTCGTCTATCGTGTAGCCCCTAATTATGGTTGCCTCGCCCTTGGGGTCCACACCGCTTATGTAGGTGACGTCGGGGACAACGCGTACGAGGCCCTTGGGGACGATGATATATCCGTTCTCCACCTTACACTGTGGTTCCTGCTTGGACATACTGTTCACCCCTTCTCCGGGGGCTGTGTACGATTATGGGGTGGGTGCAGAGGATAGTATTTGAATATATGGAAATATGTACAAGTCGCGTGGATCCCTAAAATAGTCCCAGGATCTCGGCGACCTCGAGGAGGCCGGTCCTCTCGATCATCCCCCTCTCCATCAGGCCGAGGAGCTCGTCCCTGCTGAGCCCCCTCGTGGCTGCGTAGAAGAGAACGTCCTCTAGTATCATGGTCGCGCTCGCACTGTGACCAGCCTCCTCAACATCGCCGGTGTAGATCTCAAGCATGGGCACGCTCCTCCCCTTAGCCTTCTCGCCCGCTACGAGCACGTGCATCTCGGTCTTAGCAGTGCTCCACGGGGCGGACCGGGTCACCCTAGAGATTCCCCTCAGCACTAGCTTCGCCTCGTCCCTCGCGAGGCCCTTACCACTAACGTAGCTAACGGTCCGGGGCGCCAGGTGGGTCACGTTCGTTATGATGTCGCCCCTCCTACTCTTGTCGGCAGCGTAGCCGAGCACCGCGTCTATGCGGGCGTGCTCCCCGCCTAGGGTAGCCTCCAGCCTCGTCCTAGTCATCTCGCCCGGCCTCCCCCCAGCCCTATATACGAGGCGGGAGCCCCCGTCGAGCTGGGCCTCGAGGAGGCCGTAGACCGCTGCCCCGGTCTGGTGAGCTACTAGGTGGGACAGTTCCAGCATGCTCCCCTCGGAGACTCTAATAGTTATCCTGTAAGTCTTCAGGCCCTCCTGGAGCTGGGTGTCAACGAGGAGCAGTTCAGCCCTCGAGCCGGGCTCCGTTTCTACGCGTAGAGTGTATCCCGTGTACGCGTCCCCGCCTCTCATTGCGAGAGCTATCCTAGCGCCGTCTCCCAGCCGGAGGAGGGCGCCCCTCCTCGCCCTGTAGTAGTGGTAGAGGGCTAGCCTCTCGCGGATCGCGGGCTTCTCCTGCTCGTACTCGCTGGCAATGACGCTATCGCAGCCAGCCTCTCCTGGTAGTGCCCGAGCGTCTAGTAGGCAGTACCCCTCCAGGCGCTCGAGGCCCACATTGTCTAGCTTCTCAGAGTCTGGGAGGCCGAGCCTGCTCGTGAACACTCTCCACTCGGTATAGTACTTCTCTGTGGGGCTGTCGGCTAGGGGCTGTAGGGGGGCCTCCAGCACTTCTCTCGGGACGTACGCCATGCTCGTCACCCCACTGCTCCGAGCTCCTTGAACTCTAGCTGGACTACTCTGCGGAGCACGTTGACCATCTCGAAGGGGAGGTCGACCAGCACGTTCTCGAGGTAGCCTAGCACTATGAGGCTCTTCGCCTCGGCCTCGCTGAAGCCCCTCGTCATGAGGTAGAACAGCTGGTTCTCGCTTAGCCTCCCAGTGGTTGCCTCGTGGGTTATGCTGGCTGTTGGCTCGTCCACCTGGTTGTGCGGGTACGTGTGGGCGGCGCTGTTCTCGTCCATTATCAGGCTATCGCACTCTACGTGCGCCGTGCTGTGCCTGGCGCCCCTGTTGATCTTAACGAGGCCCCTGTATATGTTGACTCCCCCGTCCACGCTTATCGACTTGTTAACTATCTTGCTCCTGGTCTCGGGCGCCGCGTGTATCATCTTGCTGCCCGTGTCCTTGATCACGGGGCCCTTGCTGAGGCTCACAACGTAGCTCTCGCTGACGCTCCCCCTCCCGCGGAGGATCGTGCTAGGATATGTCACAGTTATCTTGCTACCTATGCTCCCCTCGAACCAGTAAACCTTCGCGCCGCTCTCGGCTATCGCCCTCTTGTTGTTATAGTTTATCACGTTCTTGCTCCAGTTCTGGAGGGTTGTGAAGCGGACGGTGCTGTTCTTGTGAGCGTATATCTCTACCATTCCGTCGTGGAAGCTGTAGCCCACGAACCTGGGAGCGCTGCAGCCCTCGATGAAGTTGATGTAGCTGCCCTCGTCTGCTACTATAAGGGTGTGCTCGAACTGGCCCTCCATAGCGCTGCCTATTAGGAAGTACCCCTCTAGGGGCTCGTAGATCCTCACGTTCTTCGGAACATAGATGAACACGCCGCCGCTCCAGAGGGCGCCGTGGAGCGCGGCGAACTTGTGGTCGCTCGGGGGGAAGACGCGCATGAAGTACTCCCTTACTATTGGGAGGTCTCTCTGGACGGCCTCGTCCATGCTTATCATTATGACGCCCTTCTTCCTCAAGCTCTCCTTTACGACCTCGAAAACGTTCTCACTATCGACAACCGTCTGGAGCCCTGCGAGGGCCCTGGCCTCCTCCTCTGGGAGGCCGAGCTTCTCGTAGAACCTCTTGATCTCGGGCGGGAGGTCCTCCCAGCTCGTTGCCTTCGGCACGTCGGGCTTAACATAGAGGGCGAGCTCGTCGAGGTCTATGCTCTCGACGCCGGGGAGCCACCTCGGCGTGGGGAGCTTGTAGAAGAGCTCCAGGCTCCTCAGCCTGAGCCTTCTCATCCAGTCCGGCTCCTTCTTGATCCTGCTCAGCTCCTCGATCACGTCCCTAGTAAGCTTACCCCTCAGCTCGATCTCCCGGGCGTAGGGGGCGGCCTCTAGGGTCTCCCCCCTCTCCAGCTTCTTGAAGACCTCCTTGTCAAGGCTTATAGGTCCCATAGCGATCAGCCCCCGAGCTTCTCCACGAGGCCCTGGTAGCCCTCCCTGTCGATCTCCTCGGCCAGCTCCATGCCACCGCTAGCCACTATCCTCCCATTGTATAGGACGCTTATCCGGTCCGGCTGTAGGAAGCTGAACATCCTGGTGTAGTGGGTTATCAGCAGTATCCCGGCGCCCCTCTCAGCCTGCTCCCTCAGTATGCTAGCCACGGTCCTGACACCGTCAACGTCGAGACCGCTGTCGGGCTCGTCGAGTATGAGATACTTAGGCTCCAGGACGAGGGCCTGCAGGAGCTCGCTCCTCTTCTTCTCTCCACCGCTGAAGCCCACGTTCACCTCCCTCTGGAGAACGCTGTCGGGGAGGCCCACCCTCCTGACAAGCTCCCTTAGGCGGGCGAGGAACCTCGGATTAGTGAGCTTGAAGAGATCGTCCTCCTGCCCGGTCCTCTTGTTGTGCAGGGCTATGAGGAAGCTGCTCATTCGCACCCCAGGTATTGCTGGGGGCTCCTGGAAGCCTAGGAACAGGCCTTTCTTCGCTCTCTCGTGCGTCGGCAGCTCAGTTATTCTCTCGCCGTCGAGGAGTATCTCTCCCTCCTCGACCTCGTAGCCCTCCCTGCCGAGGACAGTGTACGCTAGAGTGCTCTTCCCGCTCCCGTTCGGGCCCATGAGGGCGTGTATCTCTCCGGGGCGGACCGCTAGGTCCACGCCTTTCAGCACCAGAGCTTTCCCGACCTTGACCTTGAGGCCTCTGACTTCTAGCCCAGCCACTCCCAAGCACCTTTAACAGTGTTAAATCTGGCCGGGTTAATATGCGGGACTCTAAACCCGAACGCGATAATAACCGGGGGCCCGACAACAGATTATTGGTGTCAAGGGTATGACGAGTGTGAAGGATAAGATAGTCTCCTGGGCCTCCCAGGAGGACTACGAGGTCCACCTGGAGAGCCCGCCCCAGAACCTCCCCCTAGAGTGGATAGTGAGGCTGACCAGCAAGGTCCCGATCAGCGCGAACGTGGTCGTCCAGAAGCCTAAGGATAAGGACTTCCTAGTCATAAGCATGGGGGTCATGCTCAGCAAGGACCACTACGAGGGCCTCTCCAAGATGAAGGAGGGGGAGAGGGCGGAGCTAGTGTACAGTATCGTGAGGGACCTGAGCTGCCTATGCCCCGACTGCACGATCATAGTTCAGCCAAGCATAACAGACTTCCAGAGGCTGCTAGCCACTAAGACCCTATACATCGAGGACCTAACGAGAGAGGGCTTCATGAGCACTGTCAAGCTCATGGTGAACATACTGGCCCTCCTCAGCCTCCGCCTCTCGACCAGGTTCGGCCCTATGCCCAGGACTCAGAGGAAGCCTGACGAGAGCCTGGGGTTCATATAATGCCGCCGTTCAGAGTCACGGCGGTACCGGTCGTGCTGTCCCAATCGGGGGACCACTTGCTAGTCGCGGCGGTGGAGTGCTCTGCAAGGGCCCCGGAGGGGTGCGACCTTGATCTTGAGGGAGTAGTCCTATCGGCGCTTAAACGGGGGGTCCCAGCGGGGAGCTTGGAGGAAGCTCTAGGGCTGGCCTTGGTGTACGGGGGCGTGGTACTCCTTTACAGGGCGGGGAACGGCTACGTTCCCGTCTCCAGAGCCATAACTGGTGAGAGGTTCGCGATCCAGCCCTCCGATAGCGCTCCTAGCCTAGGCCTCGCCGATTCGCTGGGACTAATAGCGGGGCTTATCAGCGGCAAGGGGCTGCCCCGCGAGGGTCTCCCAGGCGTGTTGTGCGGCGGCCAGCCGGTCCGTCTCGTGCCCTCGGCGGAGGGCGACTGCAGGCTGGCCCCCGTAGGGGTGAGCTATGGCTAAACAGGTTTCAACCCCGCCGGGCCCAACGCTTTCTCGGGGTGCAGTCTGGAGTGGCTAGGAGGGTTCCTCTAGCAAGTGTTCACGAGGATCTAGGCGCTGTCTTCGGGGAATTCGCTGGATGGCTCGTGCCCATGAGGTACACGAGCACTATCGAGGAGCATATGGCTGTGCGGACCGGAGTGGGCGTCTTCGACATTAGCCATATGGGCCGCCTCTCCCTGCGGGGCCCGGACGCTCTGAGGCTTATCGAGAGGGTCACGACCAAGCGCGTGCAGAAGACTCGGGAGGGCTTCATGAGCGGGCCAACACTCCTCCTCAACGAGACGGCCCGTGTGAGGGACGACGAGATGTTCTACAGGGTCAGCGATGACCACTGGCTCAGCGTGCCAAACGCTAGCGTCAAGGACTCCATCCTCGAGTACCTTAGGAGAGTGGCCTCCAGCGAGGGGCTGGAGGTGGTAGTGGAGGACTTGACGGGCAAGTATAGCATGCTAGCTATACAGGGGCCCCGCAGCGCCGAGGTCATGGAGAGGCTCGGGGGCCAGGAGGTCTCGGGCCTGAAGCCTCTCCAGTTCATCCTGGACGTTGACCTGGGAGGGGCGAGAGCGTTCCTGGTTAGCAGGAGCGGATGGACCGGGGAGGACGGCTTCGAGGTTTGGGCGGAGCACTCCGAGGCCGCGAGGATACTGAGGAGCCTCGTCGAGATGGGGGTCAAGCCCGTTGGCATAGCGGCTAGGGACACTCTACGCATAGAAATGGGCTTCGTGCTCGGGGGGCACGAGTACGGCGAGGACCCAACTAGGTACCCCTGCGCCCTGAGCCTCCGCTACGGTCTGGGCGCTATAGACTGGAAGAAGACAGGCTACATTGGCGAGCCAGCATTGAGGGCGTGCAGGCGGGAGGGGGTGCGCTGGGTCCGCGTCGGGCTTGTGATGAAGAAGAGTAGCGCTCGGTTCATACCCAGGCAGGGATACACCATACTCGTGGACGACCTCCCCGTCGGCTGGGTGACGAGCGGAACCTTCAGCCCGGTCCGCGGTAGGGGGCTAGGCATGGGCTACGTAGACGTTAGATACGCGATAACGGGCGAGCCCGTCACTATCGAGGCGCCCAATGGGAGGAGGGGCGAGGCTAAGATAGAGGAGTTCCCCCTCATAAAGAAATAGCCTCTACCAGGCCTCAACTATTTCCGCGAGCTTCTCCACGAGCTCCTCCGGCGGGACCTCCCTAATGTATACCTCCTTCAGCCTGCTCCTGTGGCCGTATACTATCTCGACCATCTGGGGGCTGAGGCCTAGGTTCCTGTAGAGGTATCGTAGGAGGCTCGCGTTGGCCCTGCCCTCTAGCGGGGGCTCGTCAGTGTAGAATACGAGCTCGTCCTCCTCTAGGACTAGTGCTACCCTGTTGGACTCGGGCTTCACGTAGACCCTTATCTTGGAGCCGTCCTTGTAGGGCTCCACGAGCTTCTTGAGAGCCTCCGGGTTCACAGGCATCCCGTCACACCTCCTACCGCGCCTAGCATGAGGCTCTCCCTCTAATATAACCGTGGCCGCCAGCCGGACCGGTCGGGGCGGAGAGTTGTACAGGTACTGTGCGAGCAGGACAGTGAGTGTAGCCATGCGCATAGATGAGTGGGGCTACAGCCTCCACGGGCACGACGTTGAGGTTGAGGCCTGCGCCCGCTCGCATGCCAGGATAGACATAGAGCTCCTGCGCCGCGAGCTCGACAGCGTGCTCGAGCCGGTGGATCACAGGCCACTCTGGGAGGCTGTGCCGGGCGCCGTCCTCCTAGAGGACCTCCTATCCCACGTCTGCCGCAGGCTCGCCAGCAGGCTCGCGGTAGGAGTAACGCTTGAGAGTGTGACCGCCCGCATACCCGGGGCGAGCATAACGCTGGAGTGCGCAGAGGGAGAGCTATAGGCTCCCGAGGGCCCTCTAGGAGGGAGGGTGTGCTCCGATATGTACGGACCGCTAGGCTGGATAGTATCGTACTGGTACGTGTTGCTGATAGAGAGCCTAGTAGGAGTGTTCGCTGTGGGGGCGCTGAGCGTTGGGGCTTCGAGGCTCATCGGGAGGGAGCCAAGAAGCCTGGGAAGGCTCAAGGCCAGCATCTACCTAACCCTCATCTTCACAGTGCTAGCCTACCTCTCCATAGCCGTGGGCGTGGCGTACCTGCTCGGCCCCGGCATGGGGCCCACGCTCCTCCTCATCGCGGTCGGCGCCGTTGCAGTTTTCGGACTACTGCAGTGGCTCGCGTCCCCCTGGCTCATAAACTTGGCGTATAGGGCGCGGCCGCCCGGAACCGCTAGGGAGAGGATGGTGGAGGCCAGGCTAGAGGAGATGGCTAGGCGCGCGGGCTTCTCAAGGCCTCCCAAGCTCCGCGTGGTCGACACTCCGGCTCCCAATGCTTTCGCGTATGGAAGCCCCCTGGCGGGGAGCTACGTGGCCGTTACGAGGGGCCTTCTAGATATTATGGAGGACAGCGAGGTTGAGGCAGTCCTCGGACACGAGCTAGGGCACCTGAAGCACAGGGACGTGGCGTGGATACTAGCGCTAAGCATAGTCCCCCTAGCCCTCTACTTCGTGGGGAGGAGCCTCCTCTACGCGGGGCTCTTCAGCAGGGGCGACCGGGAGGAGAACAGTGCAGCCCTGTACTACCTCGCCATAGGATCCCTGCTGATCGCGCTCGGATTCGCGACACGCCTCATAATAGCGCACTTCAACAGGCTTCGCGAGTACTACGCGGACGCCTTCAGCACCATCCAGTACAGGAGGGGCCGCGATCTCCAGAGGGCCCTAGCGAAGATACACCTAGCTCTTGGCCGCGGGGGGGCTCGCAGGGCGCTTCCGAGCGTTGACTTCGCCCGGGCCCTCTACATAGTTGCGCCCCTCATAGAGGTCGGCGGGGGCCTGTTCTACGGGAGCGTTGACTCGATAGTTGAGGCCCTCAAGAGGGAGGAGACGAGCCCTCTCCAGGAAGTGCTTAGCACGCACCCTCCAGTGCCTAAGAGGCTTAGGTTCATAGATAACCTCCTAGAATCCCTATACAGGGGTGGGGAGTACTGAGCGAGAGAACCAAGGGCGTGGCAACGCTAGTATTCACAATAGTCCTCATAGGAGCCGGCCTGTTCTTCCTCTACAACAGCCTAACACTATTCACCGTAGAGCCGCCCCACGTGGCGGCGGGGATGCTGGCCGCAATAATAGGGCTCAGCCTCGTCTCCGCGGCGGTCACGCTCCTGAGGACCTGGCTGATAGCTAGCGAGGCGGGTAGGGCCGGCGAGGAGTAGTGGGGCCTCCGCCTGGGGTTCGCTCTGGTCACCGCCCCCAGAGGGCTCCCTAGCGGCAGAGGTCTTCACGGGCCCCAGGGAACCCTTAGGCTACCGGCTCCCAAGGGTTTATTGGCTAGCCTGCTGGGACGACCTTCTGATATAGGATTCGAGCCTCTTCTTAAGGGCGGACTGGCTCATGCTGCCCACAATAGTGTCGACTAGCTGTCCGTCGACGAAGACGGCTATCGCGGGTATCCTCTCAATGTTGTACCTCTCCGCTATGCTGAAGCTCTTGTCAACGTCTACCCTGCCGAAGAAGACTCCGGGCCTGCTCAGTTCTAGAGCGACGCTGCGGAACGTTTCTAGGAACGATATGCAGGGGCCGCACCAGTCGGCTGTGAAGAATAGGAACACGACCCTGTTCTTATCCAGGACCTCGTCTAGGTCGTGCCTCGTTACCTCTGGCACCGGGTCGCTAGCGAGCCTCTCCAGGTATTCCCCCCTCTCGAGCAGGCTCTTGGCTAGCTCTCTCAGCAGCTCCTTCTCGGCTTCTCTCTCCACTTTCTCTCCCCTCCTCGCCCGGGCGGCCCTCCGGGGAGAGTAATAAGGAGTGCTCCTCGTCCTGCCTGCCGAGGCTATTCGTTAGTGAAGATTGATATAACCGCTTATAAATGCGCGCGGACATTGTCATCTTAGAAGGGGATCTAGGGTGGCAGTCAAGGCCCCAGCGCCACGAGTTCTGGTTGAGGGTGCAGAACACAAGGTCCTACCCCCGCCGAGCAGGCTCGTGGTCGAGGATGGCAAGGCCTACGTTGAGATTGCAGGCAGGAGGATACCGATAGGAGGCCCTCTCCCCAGGCTCAAGCCCGGGGAGAAGCATGTCCGAGTAGTGAGCACACTGTGCCCCTACTGTCAGAGGCTCCTGCCCGGGAGGATAGTTGAGAGAGACGGGAAGATTTACATTAGGAGGGTCTGCCCGGAGCACGGGGAGATAGAGGAGCTATACTACGGTGACTCCAGGCTATACTACAGGATGATGCAGTACGAGGAGACCGGTAAGGGCGTGACCAACGTTCACGCATACGTCGGCATAGGCGGCCCGTGCCCCTACAGCTGTGGCCTCTGCGCTATGCACGAGAACCATACTGCGCTAGCGAACCTCGTAGTGACTAACAGGTGCGACCTCTCGTGCTTCTACTGCTTCTTCTACGCTGAGAAGGCCGGCTACGTCTACGAGCCCAGCCTCGAGTCCCTCCGCATGCAGGTGCGCCAGCTGAAGAAGCAGGGCGTGACCATGGCTGTGCAGATAACTGGTGGAGAGCCCACTATGAGGGACGATCTAGTTGAGATTGTTAAGATGCTGAAGGAGGAGGGAGTAAGGCACGTCCAGCTCAACACTAACGGTATCAAGTTCGCCAAGCTCTTCTTCGAGGACCCCGACAAGGCCGTCGAGTACGCTAGGAGCCTGAGGCAGGCCGGAGTAAACACTGTGTACATGAGCTTCGACGGCGTGACGCCCAAGAGCAACTGGAAGAACCACTGGGAGGCCCCCTTCACCCTCGAGGTGTTCAGGAGGAGCGGTATGACTAGCGTGGTGCTCGTCCCCACAGTGATAAGGGGGATGAACACTCACGAGCTCGGGGACATCATAAGGTTCGCTGCCAAGCACATGGATGTTGTGAGGAGCGTCAACTTCCAGCCCGTCAGCCTCAGCGGTCAGCTGAAGAAGCATGAGAGGGAGAGGATGAGGGTCACGATCGCTGACGCGATAAACATGATAGCGGAGCAGACCGACAACCAGATCTACCCGGAGGCGTGGTACCCGATCCCCGTCGCGGCCAAGTTCGCCAAGTTCATTGAGGCGTGGACCGGGGAGCCCCAGTTCTGCATGAGCAACCACCCTATGTGCGGAGTTGGCACCTACATCTATGTGGTGCGCGGTAGCAACGGGCTGCCCGAGAAGCTTGTGCCCATAACCGACTTCTTCGACGTGGACAGCTTCGTCGAGTGGCTCGACGAGAAGAGGCTGTACCTGCTCGAGGGTAAGAGTAAGAAGATGCTGGTGCTGAAGGGTATTATTGACTTCCGCAAGTTCGTGAAGAGGAAGAACCTGCCCGACGGCATAAACGTTGTCACGCTCCTCAAGAGTATAGTGCTGAAGAGGAACTATGACGTGCTAGGCAAGTTCCACTACAACTTCATGTTCCTCGGCATGATGCACTTCATGGACCAGTACAACTATGATGTGACTAGGGTTAGGAGGTGCAACATCCACTACCTGAGCCCTGACGGGAGGATAATCCCGTTCTGTACCTACAACGTGCTAGACGACATCTACAGGGACCACATACTGAAGCAGTATAAGACCCCGCTGGAGGCCTACGAGCGAGAGGTCAAGCTGAAGGGCTTCAACCCCGGCGAGAAGTACAACAGGAGCAAGTACTACAAGCTCATAAAGAACCACCCGATCTACAAAGAGGCCTACAGGGGCATCCTCTGGTAGCCCCTCTCTTTCCTTAAAACACTGTCCTATACCTGAGGTGCACCCATCCCCCGCACATGGTTCTGATCTCCCAGAGTGCCAGGCTGCTCTTGCAACCGTCTCCGTTGAAGATACTGACTCCAGCGCCGAATACTTGTGGAGCAACGGTGACGCGGACCTCGTCCACCAGGCCCTGCCTGAGGAGGGCGCAGTTCAGCCCTCCTCCCCCCTCTACTAGGAGCCTCCTGACTCCGAGGCTCTCGTGGAGCTCCTCGAGCGCCCGTGCCAGGTCCACCCTCCCCCTCCCCGCGGCGACGACTCTCACTCCTCTCCTGGTGTAGGGCTCGAGCCTCTCCACGGGGTGGTCCTCCACGGTCACGAGCACGCCCTTGCCGGGCACGCTCAGCATCCTAGCGGTTGGTGGCACGGCTAGGCGGCTGTCGACAACGACGCGGAGAGGGCTCCTCCCCGGTGATAGGCGGACCGTTAGCCTCGGATCATCTACGAGCGCGGTCCGGCTGCCAACCATAACCGCGTCGCTCCAGGCCCGGAGCATGTGCTGGAGCCTGAAGTCCTCGTCGCAGCTGAGCCTCGAGTACCCTGTCGGATCGGCGATCCTCCCGTCGACGGTCATGGTGGAGAATATCACCGTATAGGGTCTGGCCAACGGGCGCACCCCCGGTATCCCTGCGCGCGCCCCAGGGATATATCGGGCGCCGTCTACATCGCGATCCTGGGGTGCAGGGGGCTTGGCGGTCCGCGTCGTGCATGGGTCGATACGTGTTGAGACCTCCTCGAGGTTCGAGGTCGTCGACATAACGAGGAGGGTCTCGGAGTGGCTCGAGAGTGTTGGGGGGACTAGCGGTGTGCTCACGGCTTATGTGCCCCACACTACCGCGGCGATCGCGGTTAACGAGGCGGAGCCCGGCCTTATGGAGGACATAATAGAGTTCCTCCGCGGCCTGACAAGGCCTGGCGCTCCCTGGAGGCACAATAGGATAGACAATAATGCTCACGCCCACCTCGGCAACGTGATAGTTGGGCACAGCGCTACCGTGCCGGTCCGGGACGGGAGCCTCGACCTTGGGACTTGGCAGAGGATACTCTTCATCGAGATGGACGGGCCGAGGAGGAGGCGTGTGAGGCTAGTCTTCATGGGTGAGACCGTAGGGTGAGCGGTGACGAGTGTAGGGCCCTATGGCCCTATGAGGGCTTCAGGCCTGGCCAGCGGGAGATAGCTGCCGAGGTCGCTAGGACTGTGAGAGAGGGGGCACTGCTGAGTATTAGCGCTCCCACGGGCTTCGGTAAGACGCCTAGCGTGATACTGGGCCTCCTCTGCGGCGGCGCCGAGAGGGTCCTATATTTGGTGAGGACTGTTAACGAGGTCGACCCTGTCCTCCGAGAGCTGAAGCGGTTCGGGGCTGAGTATACCTTCCTGTATAGCGCTAGGAGGATGTGCCCCCTCTTCCGGGGGAGCTCCCACTCTATGACTAGCGAGGAGTTCTGGGCGGCTTGCAGGCTTGCGAGGCTCCAGGGCGCGTGCCCGTACTATGAGAGGCTTGAGGACGTTGATGAGGGTCTCCTCGCCAGGGCTGTCCGGGAGGGCGGTGAGAGGGGTAGCAGGAGGATCGTGGAGTACCTCTCGGGCTCGCTGGGGGTGTGCCCCTTCTTCGCGCTGCGCGGCCTGGTGGAGGACTCTCGGTTCATAGTTGCGACCTACCCCTACGCGTTCAGGATCGACATATTCCAGAGCACGTTCGACCCGCACGACTACAGCGATTTCGTGATCGTTGTTGACGAGGCGCATAGCCTCATGAACGCTCACACCCTGTACGAGAGGAGGCTTAGGAGGCAGGACGTTGAGAGGGCTATTGAGGAGGCCCGTAAGTATGTTCCGAGCGGTGAGCTGGTTATACGCGTGCTCCAGGAGCTCCTGGCAAGGATCCGGCTCTTGGAGCGGACCGTGAGGGGTAAGGAGAGGCTTGAGAAGGCCATGGCTGGCCCCATACTTGAGGAGCTCGAAATCGTTGAGGGGGCCGCAGAGGAGGTCCTCAAGAGGAAGATAGAGGAGGCCATACTCTCGGGCTCGCAGGGCCGGGAGGCGAGGAGCGCTCTCGCCAGGGTAGCCTCGTGGGCGGGAGTGCTCCGCCTTCCCTCTAGCTACCTGTTCGCGGAGAGGGTGAACGGCGAGCTAGAACTCATCGCCACGCCTATGGACCCGGCAGTGCCCGTTAAGCCTGTGCTCGAGAAGGCTAGGGCCGCGGTCCTCCTAAGCGGGACGCTACCGAGAGGCGACTATGTGAGGGAGCTCCTCGGCGTGGACAGGCCGGCCCGCTACGTGGATGCCGAGCTAATGTATGGTGTGCGCGGCGCTGCTGGGAGGGTCTACACTGTTGTTGCTAGGAACGTGACGACCCGCTACAGGGAGAGGACCCCCGAGATGTACAGGACTATAGCCGTATACGTGTCCCTCATAGCGAGGCTAATGCCCGGGGCGAAGCTAGCCGTCTACCCCAGCTACGACGTTATGGGGCAGGTCGTTGATAAGATGCCTGCGGGGATCCCAATGATTGTTGAGACGCGGAAGACAAGTATCGCGGAGGTCCAGGAGAGGCTGGTGGAGGAGCCTGAGCTGCTTATAAATGCTGTAGCGGACGGCAAGCTCGTTGAGGGCGTGGAGTTCGTCGTTGATGGAAGGAACCTCCTTCGGACCGTGATAGTCGTTGGAGTCCCCTTCCCACAGCCCGACGTCTACACTCTAACATTCAAGGAGGTCCTAAGCGAGCGCATCGGGAGTAGGAGGGCCGACTACTACGTCTACCTCTTCAGCGCAATAGTCAAGGTGAAGCAGGCTCTCGGTAGGGCGACGAGGAGCCCGGAGGACAGGGCAGCCTACTTCCTCCTCGACTACAGGTTCCTGCGCCGGGACATAAAGGAGCATCTAAGATTACCCGTGAACAGGGTTGTGGCGAGCCTTGAAGGCTTGAGGCAGGCCATATCGGAGGCTAGGAGGTTTGTTGAGGGTAAAGAGGCTACTCCTCCTCGAGGAAGCTCTCAATAGCGTCGTAGACGTCGAGTATGCCCTGCCTGGTGCTCTTCTTAACCTCGTACCCAAGGTTCTCTAGCCTGCGAACAGCGAAGTCAGCCACGGATATGAGGCTCTCGAGTATGTTCTCGAGCTCGTTCCTCGGGTCGGTGCCCTCGTTCAGCATCTCCTCGATACACTCCCTGAGGCCCTCTCCGACGCGGAGCTCGACCCTGTAGCCGCCGTCAACAGGCTCTACGACAAGCTCTACCGGGCACTCCCTGCTCCTAATAACGACCCTCCCCTGAGCCTCGTCAACGCTCACCTCGAAGCCACGCGCGCCGCCTGCCTGCGCTATAGCTCTGACCGCGTCTCGGAGGTTCTTGACCACTGCCATGCGTGTCACCCCTCACTCGCTTCCGGCCAATCCAGGTATGTGCCTCCTGGGAAATATAAGGTGG
Organism: Desulfurococcales archaeon; assembly: GCA_015521185.1. Classification (GTDB taxonomy): domain Archaea; phylum Thermoproteota; class Thermoprotei_A; order Sulfolobales; family Acidilobaceae; genus S143-63. The sequence goes on from WAOS01000029.1 coordinate 16,267, forward strand.
GGGCTCACCTGAGCATTAGCTCTCTGTACTTCTCGAGCTCTCGGACCGTTTCCTTCACGTCGTGGAACAGCCTGGCCGCTTCCTCGACGTCCTCCGCCTCAACCCTCCTGTGGCCCCTCCTCTGCGCCACTATATAGGCGGGCTCTAGGAGCTGTATGGCGTAGCGGAGGCTCCTCTGCTCTCCGATGTCTGAGAGCTTCTCCAGTGCCTCTGTTGATAGGGGTATCTCGAGCTCGTCGCTCCTTATGAGGAGTATGTCCCTTATCTCGTCCCTCTTGTATGGGCGAGTCATTATTATGAGGAGCCTGTCTAGGAGGTCCCTAGGGATCCCGTGGGGGCTCTCAATATCGGTCCCCCGTATCTTCGTTACTCCGCGGTTCGTGGCCAGTATTATGAGGGGGGCGAACTCGCTCTCCATGGCCTTGGTGAGGAAGCCGAAGGACTCGAGGTCTAGCAGGTGGGCGTCGTCTATGAAGAGCACGCCGGGCACTATCTCTGCCCTGCCCTCCTCTATCATCTTCCTCACTATCTCGTCGGCCCTCTTCCTCACCTCATCGCTTATCTCCTTCTCTCCCCCGAATATTGCGAAGAACCCTGTCAGCACGGCTCTCTGGGCGGCTAGGCTCATGTCTAGGTCGTGGAAGGTGAACGTTCTCACAACCTCCTTCACCTTGTCGACGGGCCCCTCCGGTACTGGGACTTCTCGCTCGACTTCGATGTCGTACAGCCTCTTCCCCCTGCCCTTCGCCCGGCCCAGCTTCCTAACCTCGAGCGTCTCCGCGTCTATGCTAATGACGTCTCCCTCCCTGACGCGGAGCTGGTAGAGCTGTACTGCTACCTCTGGTGGGAGGCGGCGGAGCTCTAGGGTGTCGTCCCTTGTTGAGAGGACTAGTCTGGCCCCGGCTATTGTTGGGTATGGGCTTAGGGGGCTCTTCCTCCTGATGAACTTTATCTCCTCGACCACGCCCTCTAGAACCCTCCTCCTCTCCCTAACCCTGATCCCCATGCTCCTCCTTATCGCCTGCAGGAGGACCTCGGTCTTCTTCCTCTCAACACTGTAGACCTCGCTCGCGTTCATAGCCACGAAGGGGGTGTCCTCTCCGAGCTCCCTCGCTATCGCGATAGCTATAGCAGTCTTCCCCGTTCCTGGTGGCCCGGCTAGGAGGACGCCCCTCCCCGCGAGCTTCCCCTGGCGCACAAGGTCTACGACTATTCCTGCGGCCTCCCTAGCCTCCTCCTGCCCTACTAGCCCGCCTCCCACGCGCTTTGCCTTCCCATTCTCGTCTAGGCCGAGCCCTGTTATGTGGCTGTGCGCTGAGAATCCTGCTCCCGGCCCTCTCCTGGGGGCTAGCCCGCCCGGCCCGCTCACGATTCTACACCGCTCCTCTACGAGCGGGCCGGGCTCGGGGAAAAGAGGGTTTATCCTGCTAGGACGCTCGCGTGTATTCTGGGGACGCTTAGGAAGTATGCTAGGAATATTATCGCTATTATGACGAGCACTGGGTTGAGGTCCCTCCACTTCCCGGTCGCGGCTTTGAGGACCACGTAGCTTATGAAACCAAGCGCCATGCCGTCGGCTATGCTGAAGGTGAAAGGTATCCCTGCTATGGTGAAGAATGCTGGTAGGGCCTCCGTCGGGTCGGAGAGGTCTATCCTGCTTATCGCCCTGGCCATTAGGAGTCCCACTATTATGAGCGCTGGGGCGGTCGCTATTCCGGGCGTGGCTGTGAGTATTGGGGTGAAGAAGAGGCCTAGGAGGAATAGTAGGCCGACAACCACCGCGGTGAGACCGGTCCGCCCGCCCTCCTCTACTCCCGCGGCGCTCTCTATGTAGGTCGTTACCGTGCTCGTCCCGAAGACGGCGCCGACAGTTGTCCCGACAGCGTCGGTTAGGAGCATCCTGCCGAGCCCGGGTATGCGGCCCCTCTCATCCATTAGTCCGGCCATCGCGCTCAGCCCGGTGACGGTGCCGAGAGTGTCGAAGAAGTCAACCATGAAGAACGTGAACACTATCGCGACCGCTGCCCATACACCCACGTCGACCAGATGGCTAATGTCGAGCTTGAGCGCCGCGCTAAAGCTGGGGGTGGACACCACGCTCTCCGGCGGCTCAGCTACCCCCGCGAGCCATCCCGTTATCATGGCTAGAATTATACTTATGAGTAGGGCTCCTGGCACGCGCTTCGCCATGAGAGCGCCAGCCACGAGCGTGAACGTTAGGGCGATAATCGGCCCGGGCTTCGTGAAGGCCTCAACGTTGAACTGGACCGCTAGCCCCCCAGGCTCGACTAGGCCGGCCTTTGCGAATCCTATCAGGGTGAGGAAGAGGCCTATACCGGCCGCTATGCTATACTTCAGGTTAGCAGGTATGGCGTTGGCCACCGCCTCCCGGACCCTCACAAGGCTCAGGACTATGAATATGACTCCCTCGATGAAGACCGCGCCCAGAGCGACGCGCCACGCCTCAACACCGCCAAGACCCTTAGCAGCGAGGACAGCGCTGATGAAGGGGACAACAGTGAACGCGAAGTAAGCGTTCAACCCCATCCCAGGAGCGAGCGCGAACGGCACGTTAGCGTAGAGCCCCATCATAATCGTAGCGATAGCAGCCGACAACGCAGTAGCAGCAACCACACCGTCAGCAGGCATGCCAGCACCGCTCAGGATGGCAGGGTTAACGAACAGAATGTAGGCCATAGTCATGAAAGTAGTCAGCCCAGCAATAATCTCCCGCCTAACACTAGACCCCCTCTCCCGCACGCGGAAGAGCCTCTCAACAAGCTCCCCCACACCAAACCACCCAATTTACACGCAAGAGCAAAAACCAGCCCAAAATAAATCCTACCCCCAACACAGATTTACAAGAAAACGCAACAAGAACACCCGCAAACAATAAAACCGCGCACACAACAACCCACACAACAACCCGGGAGGAGGCCAGCAAGAAAGGGCCCGTAGCTCAGCCAGGACAGAGCGCTGGCCTCCTAAGCCAGTGGTCGGGGGTTCAAATCCCCCCGGGCCCGCCAAGATGCGGGGCACACCCCCACTCTCACACCTGCAGTTGGGGCACTTGCCTTCTAGGAACCGCTCTACTATCTTCTTGGCGTTACGCTTGGTAAGCCTCATACCTCTGTTTCTAAACCACTCAGCGATAATATAGAGGGCTTCCACGTTGGCGACGTCTCGCTGCTGGCACTTGCCGTTCTCGCACGTCACTACTATGAGGTACTTGTACTTCCCCTTATCCCGCAGGTAGAAGTTCACGCCCACCCCGTGCACCTGTTGTTCCAACTTTGGAACACCCCCGTCTATACTAAGTGCTTGCGCCCCGCTCACCCGTCACCACCCCTTTTATAGGTGCGTGGAAGTTCCCCAGCCCGGCTCGGTTGGGGCTTCCGGTCATCGCGCTCCGCTCCCCGCGGCCCA
>WAOS01000030.1 GCA_015521185.1 Desulfurococcales archaeon
GTATAATATCTTCGTCGCAGATCATCGTGTGGGATAATCATGTTTGAGTGCATGTTGCATTCATTCATAAAACAGTGCAACGTCTCTATTTATAGCGTGGGTCTCCGGAGCTGGCGGTCCGGGTTCAAGTCCCGGCTGCCCGCCACCCTAGTCGAGTCGGAGTTTCAGGAAGTATCTTAAATTATATTTATTTTTATATAGTTTGGTGACATAAGTGTTCTAAGGTAAATATGCTTTGGTAGGTGCTTCTGTTTGTTCTGGTGATATAGGTCGTGGCGGGGGTATTGTCTTCGTTCTCGTCTGTGGGTAAGAGGGTTAGGCTGTCTAGGATAATTGATCCTAGGGGGACTCTTATCTTCGCGTTTGATCACTGGCTGGAGCATGGGCCTGTTGATTTTCCGGAGGATAGGCTTGATCCTCGGGTAATACTTGAGGCTGTCGTGGATGCTGGCGTTGACGCAGTAATGCTTACACCGGGGGATGCTAGGTTATTCTCCGATATCTGGGCGGGTAGGACGGGTCTAGTCGTTAAGATAACTGGGAAGACTAGTCTGCGGCCGAGGGATGAGCAACTACTTCAGAGTCTTATTGGGTCTGTTGAAGATGCTGTTCGCCTGGGTGCTGATGCGGTTGCTGCAACTGTTTACTGGGGGAGCCCGTGGGAGGATGTTATGGTTAGGAACTGGGCGTTGATTAGGGAAGCCGCGGAGGAGTATGGGCTCCCGGCTCTCCAGCTGGCTTATCCGAGGGGTCCAACGATTAAGGATCGCCATGACGTTAACATCGTCCTCTATGGTGTGAGGTCTGCTGTAATGGTCGGTGCAGACCTAATCAAGACCTACTACACTGGCGACAAGGAGTCGTATAGGAAAGTGGTGGAGGCCGCATCGGGTGTGCCTGTGCTTATGAGCGGCGGCCCCCGGAGGAGTAATCCGTTAGAGTTTCTGAGGGATCTCAGGGACGTTCGCGAAGCTGGGGCTCTCGGCGCAGTAGTGGGCCGTAACATATTCCAAGCTAAGGACATTAGGGCTATGACTGTTGCATGCAAGCTAGTGCTCACAGGGAGAGCGTCCCCCGAAGATGTGTACGAAGAGGTAAGATAAGGATGGCTCAGAAGACTCTGGATGTTGTAGCTGTAGGCCACGCTCTCGTCGATATCAGAATGCTCGTCGACAAGTTCCCCGGGCCCGACGAGGAGGCAGAGATAATCAGGGAGACCCGCGGCTCCGGGGGTTCTGCAGTGAACGTTTCCATAGATGTAGCGCGTCTAGGCGGCAGGAGCGGTATAATAGCGAAGATAGGCTTCGATAGCTTCGGCAGAATAGTCTATGAGGAGCTCTGGAAGGAGAGAGTCCTTCTGAGGGGGCTCCGTATAAGTCCCGATATGAGGACGGGGTTCAGCATAGTCACAATAGACTCGGGGGGCAACATAGCTCTGTACAGCTTCAAGGGCGCAGCAGAGCATCTCCAACCCGAAGACCTTGACGCGGAGCTTATTGGGCAGGCGAAGATACTACACATTGCGAGCCTCAGGCTTGATACCAGTATTCGTGCGGCAATGATAGCAAAAGAGAAGGGTACAATGGTCTCCTGGGATCCGGGAAGGAGAATTGCGGGCCTGGGCCTGGAAAGTGTGAGACAGCTACTAGCATTAACTGACATAGTGTTTCTGAACCGTAACGAGGCGAAACTTTTGACGGGGAAGCCCCCGGAGGAGGCCGCTAGGATTATCGCTAGTACGGGTCCGAAGTTCGTGATAGTGAAGCTCGGTCCGGAGGGGTCTCTGCTGTATATAGCGGAGACGGGAGAATATGTTCGAATACCTGCGCATAAGCCGGAGAGAGTAGTGGATACCACGGGAGCGGGCGACGCCTACGCGGCCGGAACGCTTCTAAAACTTGCACGTGGAGCCTCGATAAGAGAAGCTGCAGAGTATGGATCCCTGATAGCTTCAAGGAAAATAGCTAATCTCGGCGCACATTCAATATAGCTAAATATTCTTTAAATAAAAAGAAAAATTCTCTCAATAACGTGATTACGCTTTTCAAGACCCCTAATCTCTCGGCTCTCCCGGGAGTAGCAGTGAGAATAGACGCCTCAAGCGCGGCTGTAGTGTTCGTAGGAGGCGGTCTAGGAGCTGTGACACGCTGGATTCTAGCGGGGCTAGTGCAAGAGAGAACCTCGAATGTGACGTTTCCGTGGGGAACCTTCGTAGTAAACCTAGTGGGCAGCCTCATCTTAGGGTTTGCGATGGGGGCCACAATCCTGCACGGAGTGCTGACTAGGACGGAGAGGCTACTAGTGGCAACGGGCTATGCGGGTGGGCTGACAACTTTCAGCACTTTATCATATGAGACGTTTATGCTAATAAAAGAGGGCCTCCTAGAGCAGGCGCTCATGAACATAATATTAAGCTTGTTGGGAGGATTGTTAATGATATACGTAGGTTACACGGTGGCGGGCCTTGTCTACAGGTAGTGGTTCTCGGTGGATTAGGCTCAGAATCTATATAGGTGAGAGTGATAAGTACAAGGGAAAACCACTATATATGCAAATACTACTACTTTTAAGAAATAGTGGTATACGTGGAGCGACAGTGTACAGGGGGATAGCGGGATACGGGAGCCACAGCCTTATACATACTGCAAGCATACTGCGCCTAAGCGAGGATTTACCGATAGTGATAGAGTCGATTGACGAGGAGGAGAAAATAAATCAAATACTTCCTAAAATAAGAGAATTAGTAAAAGAAGGGCTAATAACAATAGATCCTGTTAGACTAGTATTCTACGGCCACTGAGAACGGTGAAAAGCGAGTATAGTCTATTCGGCGCAGGCCTCTACATTCCGCGCTTCGGACTAAGCTGGGGATAACCGGGATCTAGGAGTTGATGCCGTCTGCTCTGCGGGTAGCACGGGTATTGACGGGTATTGTATAGAGTAGTTTTATACGAATTCTGCGAGGAATCGTATGTAAGGGAGTTGTTTTTCTATAAATTCAATTCTTTCCTTCCTTAGCTCGCTGATAGCTTTTGGATATTCTGGGCCGTATATGTTGCTTGGCAGGTAGTCATCGAGACTCATGCCAGCAGCCTTGACTGCTACCTCTATTCTAAGGTGCTCATCTTTTCTCCACTCAACATCCCCTTTCACGGCTGCTAGGAGCAGCTTCTTTGATAGCTCTGGCGGTACTTTCTTGTTTTTCACGTAGCCAGTGTTCATTACAAATACCTCTAGGTCGAGGCTCTTGATAAGGTCTAGCATTATGAGCCCGCTCTTCCATTTTGGCTCGAGCATGAATGGGTCGAACCCCGGGACCCGGACCGGCTCCGGCTTCCCGGCCTCCGCGCTCGTCCTGTAGCTCTCCCCTAGCATGAAGTACGCGGCTGCCTGCTCTGGGCTTGTTAGTCTCGCGAGGGGAGGCATCTCGGGCCGCCTCGTAAGGAATACTAGGGCGTTGACCCTGTCAAGATCGACCCTGCCATCCACGTTCGTGATAGCCTCCCTTATTGCTAGTGCTCTCGCATTGGGGGTTATGCTTAGGTCTGAGAAGTCGGGGGTACCGTCCTCCCTAATAACAACGTTCTCGAGAACAGCGTCTTGGTGGAGCACTGCAGGCTGCAGTGGGGGCAGCTCCGGCACGCTATCAGTCTTGGGATAGAGATTGAGCTCCGTGCCGCGCGCCCTCCCATCTCTAGACAGTATGACTATGTCATCCTGACGCAGGTACGCTCCCTCCGGAGGTTTGAGGCCGTGCGACTCAACGGTTAGAGTAGTCTTGCCCGTCCCGCTTAGGCCAAAGATTAACACGCCAACCTCCCGCAGTGACCCATTTACTCGTACGCGGTAGAGCTTGCTGCCCGCGTGCAGGCCCGGGCTGTAATAGTAGTCTCTAGCGTTATTCATAGCGAAGCGGAGGAAGCTCATTTTGAGCTCCCCATAGTAGTCGCTCCCGAGTATCAGCGTGTGGCTAGTAGGCCTCTCAACAAGAATCCACGTATCACTGTAGCTGGGCGCGTCCACAGTAACAATATCGGGCTCTCCCCCGTCCTCGCAGGGGAAGAAGTTCATGTGAGCCATGAGTGCTAGGTGCGGATACGATCTCTCGATGAGGCCGAGTATGCGGAACCTCGTCGAGCCCGCTCCAACGCACCTCTCCACAGCGTAGAAGGGAGTTTTTCTCAGATAATCGTATGATCTCTCAGCAATACTGTAGTACTCGCTATTCGCATCATATATTACTTTGGTTCTCTGCGGCTGCCTAGCACGCGCCTTCTGAGTTACGACAGCTATGGCTCCACTCTTGGTCTTGCGGGCATACCTGAGCGCTTCCCTCCTCAGCCTCGACGGGCCAGGATTCCACTCGATGTCCGCCTCCCTTAGTAGATCCCTAACCACGCCCGCGATACGCATAGCTCTCTCAGCACCTCTATCGTTCTACCAGCAAGTCGCTCTCCCAGCATATATGGCTAGAGCACGAGTAACTATAGATTATTCCAGTAATGGTTCGCGTCCTATTGTTGTGACACAAGGATCCTGCCTAGCCCTATTATGCTGGCGGGATTTGCATACAATTTGTGAGGCATTATTAAGCAAATAAATACTATAAAAAATAGCTGTTAGCAATCCTACTAGTCTAGTAGAGGTGAGAGTTTGGACACACGAGTGATTAGCTACGTCATAATCGCTCTCATAATCGGCGTAGCACTAGGATACGGCGCGTCCAAGTTAGCAGCACCAGCCCCCATGCAGCCCCAGCAGACGGGCAGCGCTATGGGCGCAGGGGAAGAAGAGTACACTATAAAACTCGCATACTCGCCAGAATACGGCCTGTACCTTGTCGATAAAGACGGCAGAACCCTGTACTTCTTCGCTAAAGACGTCGACGGTAAGAGTCATTGCTACGGCGAGTGCGCCCAGAAGTGGCCAGTGTTTTACGTTGAGAATATCAACCCTGGCCCAGGCCTAGACAAGAATGACTTCGGAGTCATAACTAGGGATGACGGGACTAAGCAGATCACCTACAAGGGATGGCCCCTATACTACTTCTTCCAAGATAAGAATCCGGGAGACATCAACGGAGAAGGCAAGAAAGGAGTCTGGTTCGTAGCTAAGCCAGACTACTCCGTCATGATTGGCGTGAAAGAGGGGCTCGGAGCCTATCTAGTCACTCCCGACGGTAGAACTCTATACTTCTTCGCCAATGATAAGCCGGGTAACAGCACCTGCTACGGCATGTGCGCGGAGAAGTGGCCCCCCTACGCTCCTAAGCCCTTATCGCTTGTAATACCCTCAACACTAAACATAACAGACTTTAGTTTCATAAAGAGAAACGACGGAACCATACAGCTGGCATACAAGGGGCACCCACTGTACCTCTGGATCAACGACAAGACTAGAGGCGACACCACAGGTCACGGAGTAAAGGGTGTCTGGTTCGTAGCATCAATAACGGGCCAGATACCATAGAGGAGATCCCCCAATGAAAGGGGCGACGCCCAAATTATTTTCCCACACCCTAAAGAGGTCCTCGGAGAGATACTTTGGTAAGCCCGGACCGCCGCTTCCGCTTGCTAGTAAAATGGCTTATCGAAGGGAGCCGCGGAGGAGTTACGAGGGCAAAGATACTGCTCCTCTTAAGAGAGGGCCCGAAAAATCCTCACCAGCTCGCGAAAGCCCTGAATCTAAACTACAGGACAATCACACACCACCTAAAAGTTCTAGAAAGCCACGGCCTAATAGTGAGGCTTGGAGAGGGCTACGGGTCCCCCTATATATTATCAGAGGAGGCAGACAAGTCTTGGAGCGTGCTAGAGAGCTCAATAATGAGGGTGCTCGAGAAGAAAGGTGAAGATAAGTGAAATATTGGGATATACTAATAGGTATAACAATAGCAGATTTGCTGCTATCAATACTGTTACTCATACAGGTTGCAAAGCTTGTTAGTAGACCTATGGGCACTAGGCTATTCTTGCTTTCCATAATATTTGTGATTCAAAGCATTATAGGATTAATTAATTATGTAAAGTGGGAGGCTCACGGCTATGGATCCGACATTGCACTCCCCATGCTGCTTCTCCAAACTTCAATATTAGCTGGAATAGTAGTATTAGTTGATATTGTAAGAACATAGAATAACTA
>WAOS01000031.1 GCA_015521185.1 Desulfurococcales archaeon
GGCTAGCGTGTACAGGGTGTACTTCAGCCTGGCCGCGGCGATCGAGGAGGAAGAGGCTGGGAGCCTCTGGAGGCCGAGGGAGGCGAGGCTCCTCCACATGTAGCCGTGCCGCTACCTGCACCGGGCCCTGAACGATCTTGCGAGGGCCCTCGCAGCACTAGGGCTGGCGCACCGGCCCAGGACTTGGAGGGCCGCCTCCTCCCAGCGGACCGGCTCGAGGTCCCTCGGTATCCAGCCGGTCCGCCAGAAGATCGTGTCGAGGTTTATCGGCGGTATTCCAGTGGCGGCTGCGAGACGGCGGACCGCTTGCTGGGCCTGCTCCGGCCTAGAGACGAGGTCCCTGTAGCTCCGGGCCCGGGCCAGCCCTGTCGAGTATAGGAAGCATGCGACCCTCACGTCGACCGGGATATCCACGTCCCAAGGGCCTAGGCGTCGGGCCCCCGCAGCCCTCGCAGCATAGTATGCCATCTTAGCGGCGAAAACGATAGTCTTGCTCCGAGGGCTCGCTCGTAGGGCGCGGGAGAGGGCTTCCACGAGCCATGCCGCTGAGTCCAGCACGCTGAGGGGGTTCTCGAGGAGCCTCTGGAGAGCTGTGCGCGCCTCCCTGCCAGCTCTTAGGACCCTCCTCTTCTTCGCCTCCCTCTGTATAGCCGCGCCCCTGCACCGGTCGAGGAATTCGATCTCGGCAGCGACAGCCCCTGGAAGACCTGCCGGGCGGGCCCTCTCCATATGTTCAGCCCAGCAAGACCACCAGTCCTCCCCCCTCATAGCGAGCCGGTAGCTAGCGAGGGCGTTGAGCACTGCGAGCACCGCGGCGAGACCCGGACCGTGCGCTCTCGAAACTCTCAGGACCGCCCAGTACTGGGGGTCATCCTCCTCTAGGCACAGGACTCCGTGGGCGCCAATCTCTCGGATAGCGCTCACAACAGCCTCGCGGTCCAAGCTCATCCCCCGGAGGGAGCGCGCGTGGCCGAGGGCATACATATACTCGGACCGCACCCGTATAGAGGTGATGGTGGAAGGGGATGACAGGCATAAGGTTTGAGGAGAGAGACGGTGTCCTGCTCGCCATCCTGAGCAGGCCCGACAAGCTGAACGCGCTCGACACCGAGACGCTGCGCCGCTTATCGGAGAAGCTCGCTGGAGAGTCGGCGAGCCCCAAGGTGCTCCTACTCGCAGCAGAGGGCAGGGTTTTCAGCGCGGGCATAGACCTGGAGGAGGTCGCCGCTGCTGGGAGCCCGGAGGAGGCTGCGAGGCCCTTCAAGGCGCTGGGAGAGGCTATCAAGTCTCTCCTCACATACCCGGCCCCCACGATAAGCTATGTGCACGCTCCCGCTATCGCGGGAGGAGCGGAGCTGGCGCTCGCAACCGACATAATAGTGGTAGGGCCCCGCGCCAGGTTCGAGTGGCCCGAGGTCAAGTGGAATATTGTTGCGCCCCTCCTACTGGCCCTCGCGAGTAGGAGCGGTATAGGGAGGCTAGCTGCCTCCGCCCTCACAGGGGAGAGCATAACCGCTGAGGAGGCCATAGGCCTGGGCATAGCATCGTATAGGGCCGAGACGCTTGATGAGGCGATCGCGATAGCGGGGAAGATCGCGGGCCTCTACAGGGAGAACCACGCGGCATTCACAAACATGCTACCCGCCCTTAGACAGTGGAAGTTTGAGGCGGTGAACGAGGTGGTGCCCCAGCTCGAGTCGCTGGCCAAGAGCATGGAGCTAGTTGAGAGGGCGAGGAGGTTCGTTTCTGGGAGGCGATAGGCTGTATTGTCTATAAGGGATGGCCGTTGGGTTACTAGAATATTTTAGGGGGGCCTGTATAGCTACCCACCTAGGGGTTAGGTGAATAAGTATGGATAAGGTGGGGCGGGCCAAAAGTATAAACATCAGCGACGAGCTGCAGACGCTGAAGAAGGAGATATACGCCCTAGACGCGCAGAGGTTCTGGAAGGAGATATGCCGGGACTTCGCCCGCAGCATAGACCCCGAGCTCACCAGGAGGCTAGTCACGGATGATACATGGCTTGACAGCCTCCTGCTCGAGGCGGACCTCGTGGAGGAGTTCGACGGGCTCGAGATCAAGGATGTAGTAACTAGGATGGTCGTGCTCTCCCTCGATAGAGAGGATTCAACAATCATAGCAACAGGGATAGCGGGAGGCTACGAGCTTAGGGCGATAATCATGAACGGGAGGACAGGGATAGCCCTAGTCAGCGATAACCACATAATTGCTGGAGAGAGGGTTCTGAAGAATATGAGTAGCCTCCGGGCCACGGGCGAGATATACGCCTATCACTAACCCCATTTTGAGCTCCAACCCGCAGGGATAGGTCTCACAGGAAAATCCTAGTCCTCAGCGGGGCGTCCGTCCGAGGGTACAGCCTCATCCAGGGGCTCTCGTCGGTTCTAAAGCGCTCGGTCATCCGCCCCACGCTGGAGTTATTCGGCCGCGCAGACCTATAATCCCAGCGGTTTCCCCGGGTTTTAGGGGAGTATTGCTAGGACCCTGGCGGGGGCCCCGGAGCCCCCCGCGATTGGGAGGGGCGCGACCACGAGTGTGGGTATCAGCCTGGCGCCTATGTCTAGGAGCTTGCCTAGGCCGGCCAGGTTCTCTATGATCGGGACTCCCCGGGAGAGAAGTATCCTGTGGGCCTCGTATGGCTCCCTGTCCGGGCTGGGGGTGTCGAGTCCGAGCCCCTTCACCCCGAGGCGGGCTAGCAGTTCCGCGGCTCTCCTAGTTAGCACGGGGTACTCCTCGGGAGGCCGCCACCCGGTGTGGACTAGGACGAACTTGTCTCGGGCCTCGCCTCCTAGCTGGCCATGTAGTAATGCCTCGTCTATGCTGGTGTGTCCTCTTGCGTCGACGAGTATGGCGGGCCCGACTAGCCGGTCCGGCGGGATCCTGTCTATTGTTTTCCCGCCCGGTATCATGTGTGCCGGAGCGTCGACGTGGGTCCCGGTGTGCTCGTGCATGCAGAACGTGTTGGCGTAGTACCCGTCGGCCTCGTAGCTCGCCACAGCCTCGATAGTGGGCTCCGGATCGCCCGGGTAAACGGTCACTATGCCCCTGCCTATCCTCTGCGTTAGGTCATAGACCCTCAATTATGGCCCTCCCGGGGAGCAGTCATCGCTCCCCTCCTTATTAAGGAGGGCGCCTCCAATGGGCTACCGCCGGTTTGCGCCGGGGGTGGACTTGGGATTGTGTGTTGTGCCGGGGGAGGAGGCCGCTGGGCTCGGGCTAGTCTCGCCCCTGTCGGGGGAGAGCGTGCAGCCGGCCGGGATAGACCTTCGGGTGGCGGAGGTCTACGTGTTGCGCGGTATGGGTTCTCTGGGGGGAGAGAGGCTGATACCGGCTGGCGCCCCGGTTCTCCCGGAGCGGGGTGCTTGGAGGCTGGGCCCGGGGGCCTACAGGATTAGGTTCTTGGAGGCGGTCCGCGTCCCCCTATGGGCAGCAGGCTTCTGCTACCCGCGTAGCTCTCTCCTGAGGAGCGGGGTCGCACTTCACTGCGCGGTGTGGGATCCCGGCTATGAGGGGCGGGGGGAGGCGCTTCTTGTGGTACACAATCCCTACGGGTTCGCATTGGGTGTTGGAGAGAGAGTGGCGCAGATAGTGTTCCACAGGCTGTGCGAGCCGGCTAAGAGAGGCTACAAGGGTGCCTACCAAGGGGAGGGGCTAGCCGAGAAGCCTTAGCCCGGCTATGACTAGGACCGTGTAGAGGCTCCCAAGGGCTAGGCCTGCTAATAGGCTCCTCAGCGTGACCCTGCTCCTCCCTGCCCCTTCCATGCCTACTAGCATAAGCACTATCCCGGCCAGGTTAGTGGCCCAGTACGCCGCGGCGAAGCCCGCTTCCCTGGGCAATCCCGAGACTCTCTCCAGTATCTCGGCTATTGCGAGTGCTATAGGTATGTTCACTACTGCATCGTTCCACCAGCTCGCGGGGCTCAGTATGTACCCTATTAGGCCTACCACAGCGTAGATTCCTCGCTTGAGCTCTACGGCCATTCCTGCTCCCCCCGGGGAGAGTGTGTTCGGTTGTGTGAGCGGTCATATTCTACTGGTTTGCCCTGCACCGCCTCGCCCGCTTCTCGAGCTCTTCTATGTAGGAGTCCACGGCTTGACGGAGCTTTTTGAGGCCCTCGATTAGGCCGGGCGGGGGGCAGGGCTCCCTAGCGCCCTCGGCCAGCTTCTCTAGGCTGTGGCGGGCCTGGCCCGCGAGCTGTATTATCTTGCTTGTGATGGCGGTGAACGCTTCTAGCTCGTCAAGCAGCTCCCTAGCCCCCTTCCTGGTCAGCCTGTAGATCTTGCGGAGCCTCCCCTGCTCTACTATCGAGTCCTCCTCTACTAGCCCCTCCTCCTTCAGCTCGCGGAGGAGAGAGTAAATACTGCTGGTGCTAGCCCGGAGGAGGCCCCCGCTAATATTCTCGAGCCTCTTAGCTATCTCGTAGCCGTGGCCCGGCTCTATCGCTAGCAGGGTCAGCACTAGGAACCTCGTCCTCCTCCTAACTGGGTCAGCGCTCAACGGCGCGCTCACCCGGCCTCCTCGGCCACCAAGCCCATCTCCCTAGGAGGGCTATCAGTGGCGGCGTTAGTAGGGTGCTGCTGAGTAGGCCCGCTCCTAGGACTCCCAGCATTAGGGCTAGGCCCATGCTCGCCATTCCAGGCGTCTTGCTAAGCGCTAGTCCTAGGTAGGCGCTGGCCATGATAATTGAGAGTCCTAGCACTAGCGGGGTGCCCCTCGAGATGCTCCTGGCCACAGCGTCCCTGCTGCACTCTTTCCCGCACTCCTCGCGTGCGCGGGCTAGGTAGAAGCTGTTGTAGTCCATCCCTACTCCGAGGACAGCTGTGAACGTTATTACTGGGAGGTACCACAGTACTGGCAGGCCCTTCACGTACTCGTAGTAGAGTATCGTTAGCGCGCTTCCCAGGTAGGCGGCGAAAACTACGCTTAGCACTGCTCCTATAGCTGTCACCACGCCTCCGTAGGCGGCCAGCATGGTTAGGAACATGAGTGTTATCGCGACCGGGTAGACCTTGTGGTAGAACACATTAGTGATTTCCTGCTTTAGGTCGAGGTTAGCGGCGCTGAAGCCGCCTACAAGGCTCTCCGCGTCAACGCTGTGGGCCGCCTCCCTAATCTTTGAGGCGCACGATACGCCCTCGTAGCTCATCGGGTTAACCTTCATGTACACGAAGACTACTCTCCCATCGAGAGCCTCGTCAACTCTAGAGCGGGAGACGCAGTCCAGGCTGGACACGGTCTTGTTTATCTCCTCCGCCTTCTCGTGGCTGCTCGCAATTATGTACACGGGGTAGAGCACGCCGGGATCGTAGTACTTGTTGAATAGCTTCAGGAACGCGTAGCTCTCCGTGTCCTCCGGCAGGTTCAGGCTCAGATCGTAGCTCCCCTGGTAGCCCGCCACGACGGCGTAGCTCGCTGCTCCCAGGAGAATCGATACGACGAGGAGAACGCCGGAGAGCTTGATCACTGCCGCTCCAGCCCTGGGCTTGGCCTCCCTCTTCTGCTGGGCCTCGTAGGGGTTCCTCGGCCACCAGAACCATCTGGTCTCGCCGACGTATGCTAGCAGGGCTGGGATGAAGGTGATGCTGGCTAGCATGACCATGAGGATTGTGAGAGGAACTGTGGCGCCTATGCTCGATATGAACGAGAACTCGCCGGCTAGTAGCATGCTCCCGAAGCCTATCATAGCTGTTGTTGCCCCGGCTATCACGGGCCGGAGGCTCCTGCGGAATGCCTCTGCCGCGGCGCTCCTACTGTCTAGCCCCTTGCTGGCGGCCTCCCTGAAGCTCTTTGACACGTATACTGCGTAGTCTATGCCTAGGCCTAGGCCTGTGGCGTACATTATGGTCCTGCTGTGGGTGGTCACATCTATTACTCCGGTCTTAGCGAGGAAGTATGCTATTGCGAGGCTCGTCATTATTCCGAAGCCTATGCCTATGAATGGTAGGAATACTGCGGCTATGCTCTCGAGGACTATTGCCATAACGATTATGACGAACACCATGCTCATCCTATCGCTCCTCTTAACGTCGCGTATGGCGGCCTCCCGCATCTCGTAGGTCATGAACTCGGTCCCGCCTCTGAGTACCTTCGCGCCGGTGTAGCCGGACCGGTCGAGGGCATCCCTTATAGCGTCGCGGAGCTTGGTGAGGGAGCTTATGGGGTCCTCGCCCGCGGCGGGGACATATAGTATTATGAAGCCGTTGAGCTCCTTCTCGACGAGGAGGCCTCTAAGCCTCTCCACGATGCTCGGCCATGCCTCCTCGAGGGCTCTCCCCACTAGCTCCCTCACGACCTCGCTCCTAGTAGCCTCCCCGCTCAAGATCTCTGCGGCGGATGCCAGCAGTACTCTGGCCTGCTCCGGGTCGACGCCCTTGGCCGCTAGTATTGGGGCCAGGGCGGTCGCGTTCTGAAGTATCTCGCTCCTGCTAGCACCTAGTAGGCCCGCCTCGAGAAGGGC
>WAOS01000032.1 GCA_015521185.1 Desulfurococcales archaeon
ATGTGTATAAGAGACAGGCGGGGAGTACCTAGCGGAGAAGTACCTCGTAACCAACAAGGGCTGCTGGGGCTGCACTATAAGGTGCAGCAGGGTCTCCAAGGTCGACAACGGACCGTACAGGACTCCGGTGAGCGAGGGCCCGGAGTACGAGACCATATGGGCGATGGGGGCTAACAACCTGGTGGGCAACCTCGAGGCCATTATAAAGGCTAACTACATAGCCAACGACCTAGGATTCGACACTATAAGCCTAGGAAACACCATGGCCGTCCTGCGCGAGCTCTACGAGAAGGCGCAGAAGGGCGAGCTCCCCGAGGACAAGAAGAAGGAGCTCCTCGACCTCCTAGGAGACATTAAGCCGGACTGGGGCGACCCAGACAGCTTCATACAAGCAATATGGCGCGCCGCCTACAGGCACGGGATAGGCGACATAATGGCGGAGGGAGCAGCTAGGCTAGCAGAGTACTTCGGGAGCCCGGACAGCGCGATACACGTTAGGGGCCTAGAGCTCCCAGCTTACGATCCTAGGGGCATCAACAGTATGGCTCTTAGCTACGCCACGAGCAACAGGGGAGGCTGCCACCTCCGCGCCTACTCCGTTAGCTTCGACGTGCTCGGAGCCCCAGAGAAGTTCGACCCGCTAGCGATCGACAAGAGGAAGGTGGAGCTGGTAAAGTACCAGCAGGACTACTTCAGCGTCATAGACAGCCTTGTTCTCTGCAAGTTCAACACGTTCGCCACGGATCATACGGACTATGTGAAGCTCCTCGCGGCCGCGACCGGGTGGAGCGATCTAACAGGGGATGAGCTATTGCTTGCGGGAGAGCGCATATACAACATTGAGAGGCTCTTCGCCGTCAGAGAGGGCAGGGGAGTAGAGGACACGCTGCCGAGGAGGCTCCTAGAGGAGCCGCTCCCCGACGGACCGGCCAAGGGGAAGACCGCCAAGGAAGCCCTGGAAGCATACCTCCCATACTACTACGAGCTGAGGGGCTGGGTAGACGGTAGGCCTAAGAAGGAGACCCTTGCCCGAGTCGGCCTAGAAGAGTTCATAGACCTCGGGGCCTAGCCCCGCCCCCTCTATTTCCCTAGAGGTGCCGGGGATATGAGGGTCAGAATAGTCCTACTACAAGAGCTCATAAAGCTAGCCGGCACCCACGAGCTAGTGCTAGAGCTGCCCGAGGGCGCAACGGTCCGAGACCTCCTCAACGCCCTCCCAGAAAGCGTGCGGAGCGCTGTCATGGATGAGAGGGGAGAGATAAGGTATCCGGCCGAGATAATGGTCAACGGGAGGAGGATAGAGTTCCTCATGGGCCTCGACACGCCCCTAAGGGATGGCGACACAGTCCATATCAGCCCGAGAGCTCTCTTCGTAGTCTAGGATGGGTGCCCCGGTATTGCTAGAGCCTAGAACGATAAGCGTCGCCAGGCCTCCCGGGCCGGGCCCCCTACTCCAGGCTGGGCTTGAGGCTCTCGCCGGCATGCTCCTCGAGGGTAGGCTACAGTCGGCCATCATAAGCTCTCGGTGGGGGGAGAACTCCATCCTCCTAGGCTACTACGAGCCGTACACGGGCGGTCCGGGGCTTGTGAGGCGGCGAATAACCGGCGGCCGGTCCGCCCAGCTTGGGGAGGAAGATATCTACGCCGGGATAGTCTTCGCCAGCGAGAGCCTCCTGGAGACCGCGGAGCTCGCGGGAAGGATAGCGGAGTGCAGCGGTGCCAAGGCTTGGGGCGCTACGCGGATAGGCCCGAGGAGACTCGCGGCGGGGATAATCGAGATAGTTGGGGCCCGCGATACAGGCGCGCCCCTTGAGTGCTATGTTAGCATGCTCAGCACCAAGCCCGCGCTTGGAAGAGTGAGTGTTGAGGAGAGCGCTAGGAGGATAGCCAGGGCCTACGAGGATAAGCGCTGGGCCCACTACTCGGGGGCCAACAACATGCCTGTCAAGATAGTCTCCCGGAGGGGCGACTACTGGGTGCGGATGGGCTTCCACGTGACCCGGGACGGCTTCATCGCTGCTGCGAGGATAGACGGGGTCTTCAACGCTGCTCCCCCGAACGAGCCCTACAACCTGGCGTCCGCGATTGTCGGGATGCCTGCTAACGAGAACGTTCTCATGCTCGCTGAGCACAGGCTGGAGAAGATAGAGTTCTACGGGGTGGACAGAGAGGATGTCCTAGGCATCCTCGAGAGACTTGTTGGTGGGGCGGGAGAACGCGGCTAAGAGGCGGCCTTCTGCTCTAGCTTCTTCTTCAGCATCTTCAGCCTCACGAAGTCCTCCCTCATCCTCTCGTCTAGGACCATCTTTATGAACTTGATTGCCTGGTTGTAGCTCGGGAGTATGACGTAGTCTAGCGCGTTTATGAGCCTCTGCGTCTTCTTCAGCTCCTCGATAAGCCTCCTCAGCGCCTCCTCGTACTCCGCCATCTTGAGTATTTCGGGGAGTAGCCTCCTCAGCATTATGGTGCCAACCACTAGGTGGTGGCTGGCGTCCGGGG
>WAOS01000033.1 GCA_015521185.1 Desulfurococcales archaeon
CCTGTACTCGTATAAGGCGTTCCCCTTCATGATAGAGGCGCTCGTTGGCGGGATAGATGTGAGGGGCGAGCCCAAGCTGTATGTGCTCGATAGTCTCGGATCCATAACTGAGGAGCCCTACGCGGCTGTAGGTTCAGGAGCGACGCTGGCCCTGGGCCTGTTAGAGCAGAATTATAGGGAGGACCTGTCGGTCGATGAGGGGATCGATCTCGCGGCCAAGGCTATTAGGGTGGCGATGGAGAGGGATCCCAGCACTGGGGACGGCATAGACGTTGTAGCCATAACTAGGGATGGGGTAATAGAGAAGACTTTCAAGGTCAGAATAGTGACTCAGTAGACCATGGGCGCGTGAGCAGTGCTGGAGGCCTGCAGGCTCGTAAGGAATCTCTTCGCAACCGCGAAGGCCTACCGGGCCCAGAGATGGATAGCGGAGCACGCGCTCGTCGAGGATAGGTACGGCCTGGTCCGCGTCGTCGCCGGGCTAGACGTCGCCTATAAGCGGGGGAGGCATGGCGAGGACGTCGGCGTTGGGGTGGCCGTAGCCCTTTCTTACCCCTCCCTGAAACCTCTCGCGTGCGAGGCTCTCGCTAGGGTAATTTGCGTGCCCTACGTGCCTGGGCTCCTGGCCTTCAGGGAGATGGCGGTTCTCGCCCCAGCGCTCGCCCGCCTCTTGAGGAGGGTGAGCGTTGACCTCGTCCTAGTGGATGGCCACGGAATAGCGCATCCTAGGAGAGCGGGCATCGCGACCCATGTAGGCGTGGTCTTCGATATACCCAGTATAGGTGTAGCCAAGAAGAGGCTCTACGGGCGCGAGAAGGCAGTGGGAGACAAGACCCTGCTAGTAGATGATGGGGGAAGACCAATAGCCATGATAATCGAGAGAGGGCGCAGTAGGATCTATGTGAGCCCCGGTCATAGAATCAGCGTGGAGTCTAGTGCGAGACTAGTGAAAACGATGTTGAAGCGCGGGCGGCTGCCAGAGCCTACGAGGGTCGCGGACAGCCTCACAAAGAGCTTGAAGCGGGTCGTCGGAGAAATCAGCTGTTGCGACCCGGTAAGTCTTCGCACCCCACAATGCGGCAGTAACTCCCGCAACATATTCTCCTCATAATATCGCTGCTACCCCGCATTCCGGGCTCGAACTCCCTCTTCTCCGAGAACCTAATCACCCTTACCTTCTTCCCCGTAGTGCTCGAGACCCTTCTTGCCAGCTCCTCCTCATCGTATGGCTGGTCAGGGCCGAGGACGATTATGTCCGGCCTTACCTCTAGCACGGGCCTCATCTTATCCTCGGGATCGCCCAGCCGCGCGCTGCGGACGTAGCGGACCGAGCGCACAATCTCGAGCCTCGACCTCTCGCTCAGCACAGGAGGCTTGCCCTTAGCCCTCAAAACGTTGGAGTCCCTAGCTACAACAACGTGAAGATCGCCAAAAGACGCGGCGAACCGGAAGAGCTCGATATGCCCTGGGTGGAGCAAGTCGAAAGTGCCAGCCAGGAAAACCCTAGGCCTCGAGGGAGCGAGAGACGGCCACTCCAGCTCCGCCACGCCAATATACTTCAGAGCGTCGAGCAAGCCCTCCGCATAAGAAGCGGCTGCAAGCGCAGTATCACAATCCCCCACCCCAACATAATACTCAGCATCAGAAGCGTAGCGCAACACCGCATCGATAAGCCCGCTAAACCGGCGCCTCAAATCAGTGCTAACCCTCTCCAGAGCAGCCCTTAGGTTATCCAGATACCGTGATGCCCGGCTGCAAGTATCCTCGCCCAACTATGCCCCCACCCAGGCCGCCTCCGCTGTAGCGCGAGCCGACGTATAACCCTACCCTACCGCGCGAAGACACAATATACCCCTCAATTAGACCAACAAGCCCTGGAGGGCCCGTAGCCTAGCCAGGATAGGGCGCCGGCCTCCGGAGCCGGAGGTCCCGGGTTCAAATCCCGGCGGGCCCGCCACAAACACCACAAAACCATCATAAACCCAGGTGTAAAATGTATCGATTATCGAGACCGCAAAAATTGTCGAGGCTCCTAGCAGGTCTGATAATCATCCAACGTGATCAACTATTCTCTTATTGTTAATTTTTATGATTTTAAATATAATTTATTAAATTATCTTTTACAATTTAGGATATCGAGTAAGTTTTCTAGGTCATGCTTATTTAAGATATAGAATGAC
>WAOS01000034.1 GCA_015521185.1 Desulfurococcales archaeon
CTATAGCCCAGCTCTCCGCCCACACTATAGTGCTTCTTGACAGAGCCTCTGAACCCGCCCCTAGGCGGGTGTAGGCGGAAGAACGGCTTGATACCCTTATCCTCGAGCTTGTGGTAATGTATCTCCCCGGAGAGGAGCTTGTCTGCCAGCTCGGGGACGCCACCGTAGAGCCCCAGATTGGAGGCGACCCACTCGTCAGTGATGGGCTTATCACCGATTAGCCTGCCCCTCTCGTAGAGGAGCTTGATAAGGGTGTCCCTGTCTATCTCTCCCCAGGTAGCCCAGTCACTTACTTTCCTCAGCATCCCCTCTATTCCAGGGAGGCTACTATGGTATAGTGCGGCTGCGTACCTCTGCCTTAGACGGAGCAGGTACAGGGTTTTCTCGATATCCGGATGCACGTCCGCCGTGCCTCTCAACCTTATCACTATGTACAGGCTCACCGCGTACACCCCCAGCTTAGGCGCGTAGCCAGTCCATAGGCGTGACGAACTTGTAGGTGTTCCTCAGCGCTAAGTAAGTGGCTCTCGCGAAGTTGTAGCTAGTCCTGGTCTCGCCCTTTGTCTGAGTCCATACATCCCTTATTCCCGCATACTCTAGGACCTTCTTCGCTATATCGCCGGCGACTAGGCCCGTACCTTTGGGAGCGGGCTTCAGGATAACTTCGACACTACCGCTCTTGCCCCTCACGATAAAGGGCACGCTATGCGCTTCTCCACACGTACACTCCCAGCTACCACAGCCTCTGCGGACCGGAATGATGTTGAGCTTCGCGTTCCTTATCGCTTTCTCAATAGCGAATCTGAACTGCCTCGCCTTGCCCTTCCCAAGACCGACGAACCCGTCCTTATTGCCGATCACAACTACAGCGCGGAACTTTGTGATCCTGCCACTGTCAGTCATCTTCTGGACGATACCGACATCCAGCACCTCATGCTCTAGGCCGGGCAGGAGAATATCGACTATCTCCGGCTCCAGTATGGGCAGGTTCTGCCTGAATATCTCCTCTATCCTTGTGATTTTACCCTCCTTTACCAGCTTGCCCACACGCGTCTTTGGAACCCACTCCTCCAGAGAGACCTTCTGATACGACACTGCACTCACCCCTACTGCGTCGCCTCGCTAGCTACCCCCACCTTACTCGCGTATTCCTGCACTATCTTGGCCTTAACCTCCTCGAAGTGCGCGGGTAGGTCCTCCGGCTTAAATCCTCTCTCGAGGTACTGCGAGAACTGCCGCTCATACCTCTCGGGGCTCCCGCTTGCAAGGGCCGCCGCCCACCTCGCTATATGGGCACCCGTGATGCGGTCACTGCCGGGGAGTATCTCCTCGCTGTGAGGCACGCTCAGGCCGGCGTCAAGCGCGCCCTTCAGAGCCGCGAAGACCCTACTCCCTGGCACAGGGTCGTGGAGGCCTATGTCGAGCACAGCCTCTCTGACACCCTTCTCGAGAGCCCTGTAAGCGGCAAGGAGACCAGTGAGATATGCTGCGGGAGTGTTACCGGTTCCACCCTTCCAGCCGTAGAGCTTGGCGAGCTCCCTGCTATGGGCCGCCGCTATTATACGGTCACCCTCAATCCTGGGCTCGGCTATCTGGACTATGATGTACTTGTTAGTTCTCCTCACAACTAGCCTCGGCTTACCACTCCTTATGAGCTTCAGCCTCCTGTAATAGTTGGTTTTTCCTTCCCTCCGCCTTCTCCAGGGAACCCTATATCTTGGCCCGTGACCCATCACTTTCCACCCTCCTTTAGCAGGCCCTCCTCAGCCATGTGCCTGCGCAGGTCGGCTAGACTCTTGAAAGTACCTCCCTTAGCAAGCCTGTAGAGGCGCCTATAAGTTCGCCTGTCTATCGCTCCGTGGTCCCTGAGCCAGCGGAGGTACCTCCTGATCTTCCTTATCCTCGCCACCCACATCTCCTTGGGGTCCATCCTGGCTGTTGCCTTACCCTTCCTCTTACCATAGCCGCGCCTACGACCCTTCCTCCTCTGGATATGCCTCTGGAGCCAGCGAGTGTGACTGTTACCCTTCTTCGGCCTAACCTTTATTAGGCCCCTTTTAATGAGCTTAAGCACGTCCTCCTTAGTCACAGCCTGGCTAATCTCCTCCTCATACTCGGGGTCGGGGTTGATCCAAATCCTGCTCTCGCCGACACCGAGTATCTCGGCCGCGAGCCTCCTCTGCAGCCTGTAGTCCATCTCCTTCGCCCCCCTCCCATTATGGGTTAGCTATTCTAAATCCTTTGGCCCTAGCCGCCTCAACTATCTGCAGCCTCTTCCTGAGGCCCACAGAACCCGCTATAACAACAATATGCTCCTTAGGATCAAGACCCTCAAGCTCCTTAGCATTGTGTACAATCACGGGCTTGAGGCCGCTTGGATGAAGATGTCTTAGGCTAGCCTCAGTGCCGTAGCCGACCTTCACGATTGGGGGATAACCCTTTATCTGCAGCCTCATCTTACTATCGTTGCCCTTAGGCTTCCTCCAGTACTCTCTCCTCTCGAACTTCCAGAACCTCCACGAGAGATAGCGGCGGAACTCAGGCTTGTTTCTCCTCTTCGCGAGCTTCCTCTGAAGCTTGCGCCTCTCCCGGAGCGCCCTCCTTACTTGCTCACTCATTACTCGGCCACCCCCTTCACATAGATGTAGATTCCATCCATAAACTTCCTCCTATCCTTGTCCTTGACCTTGGTGGCTAGCTCTATGTTTGCGGCGGTTTGACCGACCTTCTCGATATCAATACCCTCTATTATTATATCATTATTCTTTTTATCAATTGTAACTTTTACTCCAGGCAGGATTTTGGCTATTCTAGGAGCTCTCTCGCCGAGGAAGTTATTAATTATAAGCTTGTCCCCCTCCACCTTAAGGTTTATCGGGAAGTGACTATAGATTATCTTAAGCTTGTACCTGTAGCCCTTTGTGACTCCAATAATCATGTTCTTGATGTGAGCAGCAACCGTGCCGACCATAGCCCTCTTCCTCGCGTTAGCAAAGTATGCCTCAACTACAACCTTGTTATCCTCTTTCCGGAGCATTACGCCCTTTGGCAGAGCGAACTCGCGCTCCAGCTCTCCTTTAGGTCCTCGGACTATGACTTTGTTCCCGTGGACCTCTACCTCGACCCCTTCAGGTATCTCCACAGTCTTAGCCACATGGATATCCTTCGCCATACTAGCCACCCGTACGGGGGACTGACTGCTACCATCTATTTAAGGTCTACCTGGCGCGGTAGAGCCTAGAAGGCTAGAGGACTAATCGAAAGGATAAAATGCGTTCTCGCCCGCTAGTAGACGTAAGCTATTACTATACCCCCGATCCTCTTCTCCAACGCCTCTCTATGACTCATTACTCCCTGACTCGTCGACACTATGAGTATCCCTATGTCCCTGCTAGCTAGGTACTTTCGGAGCGACTCGGGGAGCCTGCTCAGCTCCTTGTAACTCACCGGAATCCTCGGCTTCACGACTCCCGTCTTGTTAATCCTCCCTAGAAGTTTGACGCGGAACTTGCCCCAGCGACCATCGTTTATATACTCGAACTCCCCAATATAGCCCTCCTTCTGCATCACCCTAAGCACGGCTGCGATTAGCTTAGACGCTGGCATGATTATCGTCTCAGGCTTCCCCCGAGCCTCCGCATTCTGTATCGTAGCTAGCGCGTTTGCAAGGGTGTCTAGCATGACCATGCCTCGGTCACCTCCTCTTCTCGAATCCTAGTAGAGGAGCGATCTCTCTGAAGCACTGCCTACATAAGTATAACCCGTACTTCTGGATCACAGCGTCGCGCGTACCACATCTCTGGCACTTCTGGGCTCCGCGGCCCATTCTCTTCGGCTTCGGAGGCCTTATCTTCGCCACCTACCATCACCCCGCTAGATCCACTTCACACCAAACATTTCGGACAATAGCACCATCGTTTCCTCCCTGGTCACCCTATGCCTGCGAGGTATATGACTCTTCCTAGCCCTCTTGCGCCTTACTATCCTGTGGCCTGGCCTCTCGATGGTTAGTATCACGTCCATCCCCAAGATCCCCACGGTTGGGTCATATTTGACTCCGGGAATGAGGATATGCTCCTCTATTCCGAAGGCGACATTTCCATGCTCATCGATGCTGCTGGCCTTGATCCTGTATCCCACCGCTTCCAACGCCTTCTTGAGGAACTCTATCGCTTTCTCTCCCCGGAGCGTGACCATGACAGCAATGTTCTCTCCCTTCCTAACTCCGAAAGCCCTAATGGTCCTCTTCGCCTTGCGGAACACTGGTTTCTGGCCGGTGATCTGCTCTAGAACCTCGGCCGCTTTAGCAAGCCTCTCCCCGCCATAGCCTAGTGCTATGTTCACTGTCACCTTGGATATTCTGGGCTTCCTCATCGGCTTCTCGCGCCACTCCTCAAGGATCCTAGCCGCTACCTCGGGGGGAACCGCGCTCACTTCCCAGCACCCTCCGGAAGACTGATCACCGGTTTATCCTCTCCTATTATAAGCAAGTAGTCTAGGCTTGTCTGGAACGTGTCTCCCTCGGGGGACTCTAGAGTAACTATGCTTCTCCTCCAGCCCCAGCCCCTCTGAACTCCCTTCACTACGCCTATACGGCCGACGTTTCTACCGTCGATGATTATTGCGAGCTTGCCTGTTCCGAATGGGATGCGCTGTACTATCTTCTGCTCGGGAACCTCTATAACGAGAGTGTCGAGAGTTTTGTACGTGTCCTCCACGGGATTCCTGGGATCCTTCACCCGTATCAGAATGTTCCTACCATCCATTAGGTTAAGCTGTACGTGGCCGCCCTTCACCGTAGTTTTGTTCTCTATGCGGACCGGCTTCAGCTTAGCCTCCTCCTTAGGTATGGGGTGGAGAACGAGGACCTTAGTCGGGTATGGTATTAGCCTGAATGCCTCGCCCGTATCAACAACCTCTATGACATCCATGGGTCCCACGGGAAACTTGTAATCCTTCCTAATTACGCCATCAACCTTAAAGTGGCCCTCAGCTATGAGCTTCCTAGCCTCTCTAGCGGTCGACGCGTATCTGAACATGTCCCTAACAACTACTAGGAGCGGAATGCTCCTGCTCTGCCTATGCGGTCCGGGGCGCGGCTTGACAGCCCACACAGCCTCCTTCTTAGGTATGGGCCAGAAGACCGGCGCGTTCAGCCTCTTCAGCCTTCTCTGACCCCCCATCCTAGCCATTACTCGCTCACCTCACTGCTAGCCTGCTCCTGCCTGGAGCGAGCCCTACGCTCTATAATCTTCTTCCTCCACTCATCGTCGAGGTTCAGCTCTACGATCATAACGTTGGAGGGGTGTATGGGCCTGAACACGGGAGTGCCATCAGCTTTCTTAATCGTCACGCCATCCACATAGATTACCATTCTCTTGAGGTCCACCCTCACAACATTGTTCTCGTGACCCTTAAAGTCGCCCCTCATAATCCTTACCTTGTCACCCTTCCGGACAGGTAACCTACGCACACCATACTTCTTCCGGAGCTCCGGGCTAAGGGGGGCACTAACCAGCTTCTGCCTCTTATGAAGGGGCGCGTTGAATAGGGCCCTCCTCTGCTTCCTAGGCTGCTTGCTCTCCGTCAGCTTAGCCATTCCAGCCACACCTCCTTTCGCCGTGTAGCTTCTCCGGCTTATATTATGATAGTGGCTAGCTTTGCTACCCTAGGCCACCTCTCAGCGGCCTCTCTAGCTATGGGGCCTCTAATCTCGCTCCCCCTAGGGGTACCATCAGCGTTCACGATCACTACCGCGTTATCCTCGAAGGCAACCCAGGTCCCGTCGGGCCTGCGATACGGCCTCTTCTGCCTTACGACAACCGCATAGACAACCTGCTTCCTCATGTTCGGCGTCCCCTTCTTGACTGTGACAACGACCAGGTCTCCCACGCCCGCGAACGGAAGCCTTCTCAGCCGGGTTTTCACGTAGGGGACGTTGATAATCATTACCTCCTTAGCCCCACTATTATCGGCAACACTAACATAGCTGCCTACCTGGAGCCCAGCGTTTATCCCGCGCCTCGAGAGCACCGCACCATACTTCTTCTTCTTAGGCACTCACTACACCCCCACCACATGCAGATTACTCCCAGGTTTATGTAGCCTTCTTAACGCCTAGAACCACAAATTTAACCGTCTTGGAGATAGGCCTAGTCTCCCCTATGACCACGACGTCCCCCGGCTTAACTTCTATGCAGTCCGGGAGATGTGCAGGGATTTTCTTACTCCTCCTCTCGTACCTCTTATACTTGTGGTCGTAGTGTAGATAGGTGTGCCTGATTATCGCTAGCCTCCTAGCTCTAACCTTCTCCACAG
>WAOS01000035.1 GCA_015521185.1 Desulfurococcales archaeon
GCGATGCTGCCCATGACAACGCTTTTCATGGTGGTCTCTCCAATACTGCTAATCACAGGTATCACTATACTGTCTATGGGTATCCTCTACAGGATCAGAGAGCAGATAATCGTCAGCTCCGGCCTCATACTTCTGGGCCTCGGATTCGTTGCTGGTGTCCTAGGACTGAGCAGGATGGACGAGACGCTGATGATCGAGTACGGGTGGAAGTATCCCTTCGTCAAACTGCTGGAGGCGGGAATACTGAACCCGCTGAAGGGCCCTGTTAGTCCCAGCTTCGTGCAGCTAGGCTCCTGGACCCCGTACGCGGGATACATGATTGCTAGCAACGTCTTCATAATACTAGGGATAATCCTGCTATCCTACGTTGGGTCCCTCATGGTCGGTCTCGACGAGAAGAAGGCTCTCATCGTCCCCGTGATAGTTGCAATCCTGGGCTTCGCAGGAGTTGCCCTCCTAGACAAGAGCATAAGCCTAATGGCGGTGGGCCACGACATACCTGGTGCTCTCAGCACTAGGGATACCAGCGCCTACCTGAGGACGAGCGCCCTGCTGCTAGGTTTCATAGTGCTCACTATTGGCGCAATGATCATATACTTTGAGACCAAGGGCAGGGAGTACATGATCTACAGTATAAGCTACTTCCTCCTCGGGCTTGCATGGGCGCTCATTAGTACTAGCTTCTTCACCGGCTTCGAGAGGAGGGCTGTACTACAGTTCATTGTGGAGGGAAGCGTGTCCACCCCGCTAAGGTACTTCACTGCGGGCGCGATCCTGATGGTGCTGGGCAGCGTTGGCCTCCTGATCGCGAGCACCATCGAGGTCGTCGGGAGCGCGCTGGGAGGAGCGGAGGAGCTGGAGGCTGAGGAGGCCGCTGCCGAGTAGGGAGTTATAACGGGGTCTCCTGCGAGCCGCATATACTGGCGGCGACCCTCAAGGACTTTTTCCTTAGGCCCGGATCTCTTAAACTAGCGACAATAGTGGAGGTAGGCTGTCATGGTATTCCCCTTCAACTCGGTGCAGGACTTCCAGATACTCATAGACGAGGACGTGGAGCTGTTTAGGAAGGCTGTTAGAGAGGTTGTGGAGAACAAGGTTCTACCGCGCTGGCAGGAGATCGAGAAGACTAACACTATACCGAAGGAGATCTTCGAGGAGTTCGCGCAGCAGGGCTTCTTCGGAGTAGGGTTCCCCGAGGAGTACGGCGGGCAGGGCGGCGGCCAGCTCCTTACTGCTGTGCTCACTGAGGAGGTCGCTAGGGCGGTTCCCAGCCTTGCCGTCGCGATCGGCGTAAACCACCTCTTCGGCATACCGATACTACTGTTCGGCACGGAGGAGCAGAAGAAGAAGTACATCACCCCTATCGCGCAGGGTAAGGCCTTCGGAGCCCACGCAAACACCGAGCCTTGCTGTGGCAGCGATGTTGCTGGCATCCAGAGTAAGGCCCGCAAGGTTAACGACCACTACGTGATAACCGGTAGGAAGATATTCATCAGCGGCGCGGAGAAGGCCGACTACTTCATAGTATCTGCAAGGACTAGCCCGCCTACCGAGAAGCGCTGGTGGGGTATCAGCGTGTTCGTAGTGGAGAGGGATACTCCTGGCCTTAAGATTGGGCAGAGGTTCAACGTCGTCGGGATGAGGGGAGAGCAGCCCTACGAGGTCATACTTGACGAGGTCAAGGTTCCCGCGGAGAACCTGGTAGGCCCGGAGAACGAGGGATTCAAGGTAATCGTCACCACCTACGACTACACCAGGATAGGCATCGCCGCCCAGGCCGTCGGGATAGCCCAGGCCACCTTCGAGGCTGCAGTGAACTACGCTCTCCAGAGGGAGGCCTTCGGCAAGAGGCTGATCGAGTTCGAGATGATAATACAGAAGCTTGCAGACATGTACATGAAGCTAGAGGCCGCTAGGCTACTCACCTACTGGGCAGCAACCCTCGCCGACCAGGGCAGGAGAGAGTTCGTAATAGCTAGCAGCCTTGCTAAGGCGTTCGCTACGGAGGCTGCCGAGTGGATCGCGAGGCAGAGCGTCCAGATACACGGCGGCGTGGGAGTCGACGAGGAGACCGGCGTAGTGAGGTACCTGAGGGACTCAATAATAACGACGATCTACGAGGGCACAAACGAGATCCAGAGGCTAACCATAGTGAGGCAGCTAGTGCGGCAGGTCTTCGGCCTCAAGATATAGCCCTCTCATCCCCACTCTCATTTCTCTTTGAAGGGCCACTCCTCGCCGTGCAGAGCCATGTCCCAGAACATTTTCTCGTATCGCGTGCCTGCGAGGAACACTCTCCACAGTCTCTCTCGGTCCGTGCAGGACTCCTCATAGAGCCTGTCAACCGCGTCCCTGAGCCTCTTCACGAGCTCCCCGTACTCGCGGCTTAGGTACACGCTGGCCCACTCCCTGTAGAGAGGGTTGGGGTTCTCCTCCAGCAGGTGCCTGTTCCTCTCAGCTATGTACTGGTAGCTCCAGAAGCATGGGAGGACTGCTACTAGACCTGTTAGTGGGGGCTCGAGTGCTGCGGTGCTTATCAGGAAGTTCATGTATGCGACATTGGTAGGCGCGGGCTCCGAGCGGAGGACGTCGTCAAACGTGAGCCCCACCCGGGGGAGGAGCCTCTTGTAGTTCTCCATCTCGACCGTCGCGTCTGAGTGGGCTATCTCGAGGGCTGCCGCGGCTAGCCATGGAGGGCTCTTGGAGGCTATTATGCTGAAGGTCCTCATCATGCCGATGAGGTAGTTGTAGTCCTGTAGGACGTAGTAGCGGAACCTCTCGAGGGGCAGGTCTCCCCTGTAGAGAGATACCACGAAGGGGTGGCTCGCCAGCTCGTCCCAGAATGGCTTTGCGCGCTGGAATAGCCAGCCAGTGAGGCCGGCCAAGGCCCTCACTCCTCCTCGCGAAGCCTAGACGCGACTGCCGCGGCTATAGCGCCGTATATGAAGCCTCCAACAGCTGCCGCCACTATCCAGAGCGTCATTACTGCCGGGGTGGCAATCTCCTGGAAGAGGATAGCGTCCAGCGCTATGGCAGCCGGTGCAGCGGCAGCCCCTGCTAGGCCGCCTATGAGGGGGTCAAACCTCCTATAGCCCGTGGCTAGGTAGACTAGCTCGCTCAGGGCTCCCTGGGCCACCCCGTAGATGAGGTTTGTGAAGCCCCCTGCGGTCGGTATGAAAGACTCGACTAGAGCCCCCAGCGTCTCGCCTAGGAACGCGCTTCCCGGCTTTCTCACGAGGGAGGCGCCGAGAGGCGCGCCTATGAACCAGAGCCCATACGATACTAGGCGCGCAAATACTGGCCCCCCGATCGCCTTGGCGGCCTCGTAAACGCTCCACGTGAAGAAGAAGATTATTCCGCTGACGACAGCCACGACTGCTAGGTAGGCGAAGTCGATCACTGTGTACCCGCGGGAGGATCCCCCAACGTAGACCTCTCCCCGCTCCTCAGCCATAGCCTCTCACCCGGGAGAAGGCTCGGATCCGAAGCCTTAGATACCTTGCGTAATATCCTCGTAAATATCCTCGGAGGGCGGCCCGAGGGGTGGAGCCGTGGGCGGAGAGGTGTTATACCGGGAGGAGTTCCGCCTCCACTCTCCCAAGCCCTACTCTCACCCGGAGAGCCCGGAGAGGCTTGACTGGGCTCTAGAGGGCGTCAGACTTGCTGGATGGCCCCTCCGGGAGCCGGGGCTCGGTGATACGAGCCTCTTCCTCCGCGTCCACGCGAGGGAGTACTATGAGGCCGTGATGAGGGCTGCTAGTCAGGGCGAAGTCGTGTGGCTAGACCCCGATACCTATGTGAGCCCGGGCACGCCCAGAGCTCTAGAGGCTCTCGCGGGAGCTGTCACGGATGCGGTGGAGATCGCTGCGAGGGGGGAGGGGCCCGTCGCGGTTCTTGGGAGGCCTCCCGGCCATCACGCCGGCCGGTCCGGCAGGGGGTTAGGAGCGCCTACTCTTGGCTTCTGCGTGTTCAATGCGAGCGCGCTTACAGCCAAGCTACTCTCCGAGAGGGGCCGTACAGCGGTGCTAGACTTTGACGCGCACCACGGGAACGGGACCCAGGACATTCTTTGGGCGGAGCCTGTTCTCCACGTCGATATACATCAGGACCCCTCCACTATATACCCTGGGACAGGCTTCCCGAGCGAAACGGGAGCGCCGGGGCTCCCGGTTAAGGCGAACATCTGTGTCCCTCCCGGCGCGGGCGACGATATCTATGCTGACGCGTCCCGCCTCGCACTATCAATTATCAGCGACTACGACCCGGACTACATCGTTGTCTCAGCAGGCTTCGACGCATACATCGGTGACACCCCCTTCACCGAGCTGCGTGCGACGAGCGCCACCTTCAACCTGCTGGGCCGCCTGCTCAGCTCGTACTCGGAGAGACTAGTGGTCGTACTGGAGGGAGGCTACAGCATAGGCCTCAGAGAAGGCCTAGCAGCCTTTCTCCGCGGCCTCGAGGGCAGAGAAGTCGATGCCGGTGAGACCACTTCGAGTAGCGGGCACGCGTGGGAGTGGTATATGAGGAGGAGGCGGGAGCTCCTGGAGGCCATAGGCAGGGGCTAACCCTCGCAGCCGCTTGGGGAGACGAGGGTGCCCCTAATTTCTCCCCTCAGAAGTATTGCTTCCACGGTCGAGAGATCGGAGCCGTCGGCGAAGACTATCCTTATGCCGCTCCTCTCAGCTATGGACAAGGCTATATGATCTAGAAGCCTGTACCTTCCAGCCACCTGCTCGTACCCGCCCACGACCTTCCACAGCTCCCTCGTGCTCATACAGCTGGCAGGGGCCTCCTCGGGCTCTGGCGGGTACCTCCTATAGACGCCGGGGACGCCGTTCAGCAGGTTGACAACAGTGTCGGCCCCCACGAGCTCGGCCGCCACCATTGCTACAGCGTTAGTGCTCTGACCCGGCTGCAGGCCCCCGGCAACCACTATTGGGTAGAGGGAGGAGAGCTCGAGTATCTCGCCCGGACTCTCAGGGGGGCGGGGAGGGGCTAGCGGGTAGAGAGAGTATGCGAGGAGCCTCGCGTTCAGCCTCGAAGACTCTATCCCAATCATATCGAGGAGCCCCTGGCCCGCGCCGATTCCCGACAAAGCCTTTATCAACGTTCTAGCCAGCTCACCACCACCAACCACGGCCACGATCCTCCTCTTCTCCGCGGCTCCGCGTAGAATACTGGCTAGGCCCTCCAGGTACTCGGGGCGGGGCGGGTATACCAGGCTACCGCTTATCTTCACAACCACCGGCCTCAAGCCTGTGCACCCTCCTCCGACGCTGTCGTGCTCCTCAGCCTATTATCCTAAAGCTGTCCAACCTGGCTCCCATGGGAGTGAGAGGCTTGAAACAGGTCCGCCTCCCAGCGAAGACGAGGGACCCGAGGAGGCTTGCTAGGAGGCTGAGCCCGGAGAGGAGCGGCGACCTGCACGTCCTGCAGGTCTGCCGGGGCCTCGAGTGCTGGAAGTGCGTGTTTCACGAGCCCCCCCGGATAGTGTTTGAACCGAGAATAGTGGAGGACCCGCTCAGTAGCCTGCGCATGAGGCTCCTCGTCCCCAAGGCTGAGTACTGTGGGAGGACTGTTTGGCAGGCTAGGTGGGAGGGGGGAATGCTCGTTGTAGACAGGGTCGAGTGTCCCAGGCTTCTCCCCGAAGGGTGTGTAGACGCTTGGGGCGACAAGGTTTGCGGTGACCCGAGGAGGGCTCTCGAGGAGAAATGCGGGGTCGGCGATGCGGGGCGTGGTCATAGCCCCAGGTAGCCGCCTGGGGCTCGCGTCAGGGATTCGTCCTCATCCCCTAGGTTTCGCCTGTGGCGAGGGGGCATTATAGGGTTACATCGGCACGTTCCTCGGGAGGCTTGGGCTCTCGTTGTACTTCTCGTATATAGCGTTGCACAGCATGATGTGCTCCGCTATCTCGAGGATCCTCGCTATCTCAATTATCTTTGCCAGGAGGTACGCGAAGCCGGGGCTGCTCTCCTCTATTATTTTGCCCATGTCGTCCTCCATCGAGATGATAGTCTTTATTTTCATGTAGCTCTCCTCGCTCTTCTTAACGCTCGGAGGCTTCAGGCTGTTCACTATAGTGCTGACAGCGACCTCCATTAGCTCGAGGAGAACAGCGAGCCTCTCCTTCTCGTTCTCGCTGAGCGTGTCAATGACCTGGAGTATGTCTAGGCCTAGTTTATACGTTGAGTCCGCCACTATCCCTATGAGATTGCTAGCGCTAACCATGTACCTGCACTTCCTCTCGTGCATCTTGTTAATACTCTTGACACTGTTAGCTATGCGGAGTAGCTTGTAGTTTAGCCTCATCAGCCTGTTGTACATTGCCTCGAGCTCCTCCTTGGAAACGAGCTTGTTCGTGCGGAGCATAGTGTGGTATAGGCTGTATAGGCGGGAGATCTCCCTGCCATACTGTATTAGGACGTCCATTAGAAGCTCATTGTGCTTGGGCATATCTATTTCGATGCTGTCATCGTTTAGGTTGATACGTATACCCTCAAGTATGTTCTGCATTTTAAGTATCCTATCAACAATATCTTTCTTAATAGTCTTATTACTATAGAATGTGACGCGGTCCAGACCGAAGACGTAGGAGCACAGAATTATTCTGCTAGTGTGCCTCTCCACGTGCGTGTGATTAAGGCCGAATCGAAGCTTAATCTTATAGGAGTCCCCGTTTGGGGCGATAACTAGCTTGTCCCCCTCGTCATACACGGACAGAATATCTCCGACTTTAACCCCGTGCCGCCTAACCCAGTCCTTCGGCAGGGTCACTATTAGCGAGGAGGCTCCCAGCCTCTGAATTTTCCTGTACAGAATATTCTGGCCGTTGCCGCGCCCGTTTCTCCGGGCCATGAGTATCACCGCGAGATCTCATATGCAGATACATATGGATTGCGGGTAAAAAAGTGTGACCCTATTAAAGCGTGAATTTATCGATGTACATACCGGTCTAGTCGTCCTAATCTAGAAGATACGTTCAATAAGTTATGATTCACTAAATTTTTGTTTTTATTTTTATTTGATGAAGCATATTGTGTCGTCTAGAGGTGTTTTTATATGGTGGTTACTCATGTCATTGGGGAAACATTTAAAACCTTCCTAACCCTTCTATGTATACCTGGAAGACATCTAGGACAAGTGAAGGAGGTGAGTGGAAGTGGCGGTCAGCCTAGAGAACAGGACCTACAAGCTAGTGCTCAGGAAGACTGCGAGAGGAGACGTGATACAGTTCAGGAGCGCTACTCCCGAGAAGAGGGAGTCCACTCTGATAAGGATGGGTGGCAGCAAGGCTAAGGAGGTCTTCGAGCACATGGTAGAGGTCCTGAAGAAGTACGACTACATACTCGAGGAGGGCGGCACCCCCAACTATCGCGCGTACAAGCTGAAGCCCGAGATCGGCCCCGTCGTGGGCGGCTACCTAGTGCTGATCCGTAGGAGCAGGAACCCCGAGAAGTGGCTGCCCTACTTCGAGGGCTTCATAAAGCAGGACCCCTACAAGGGCGCTCACGACCTGCTAACCCACGCGCTGACCCTGGCGATGGCGCTGAGCAGTGCCTACCCGCCGCCGGAGAGGGTGAGGATGCAGCTCAGCCCCAAGGTCGTCGACAGCGTGAGCGCCGGGTTCAAGAACATAGTCAAGAAGCTCTGGGGCATGAAGGCCTAGCCCCAGTAGCCCACACTCTCTTTCCCAAATATATCGGCACCCAAATTTTTAGTGGGCCGCGCACCCGAAGAGGCCCCGGTGCAATGAGTATTGTTGCTCGGGCCTAGAACAGCCTACACGCGGAGCTATGGTGTTGCGTGCGAGAACCCTCTCGCCTGCGAGGTAGGATTCTCAGTTCTCCGGGAAGGGGGGAATGCTGCCGACGCCTCCGTAGCCCTCAGCCTCGCCCTCTCCGTAGTTGTCCCGCACCTTGGCGGGATAGGTGGGGACTTCTTCGCCCTCATCCACGAGGGCGTGGGTAAGCCCTCAGTTCTGAACGCGAGCGGCTGGAGCCCGAGAGGGCTAACGAGGGAGGCTCTAACCAGTAGGGGCCTAACTAGCATGCCGGCTAGGGGCCCCCTCAGTATCACTGTTCCCGGCATGCTGGCGGGGCTCTACGAGTTATGGAGGAGGTATGGGAGCCTCGAGTGGAGGAAGCTCGTGGAGCCCGCTGCCAAGCTCGCTAGGGGGTTCCCTGCTCACAGAGCACTTGTCGCGTCCTTCACATACTCGCGTGAGCTGCTCGAGAGCGATCCCGGCTCCCGAGAGGAGATACTTTCACGAGCCCCGGAGCACCCCTGGCAGCTCTTCTCCCTGCCCAGTCTAGCCCGCGTCCTGGAGGAGGTAGCCGAGGACCCCAGGGTCTTCTACGAGGGGTGGATAGCTGAGAGGATTGTCTCCTACGTTAGGGAGAGGGGCGGGCTCCTGGACAAGAGCGATCTATCGGAGTACTCGCCCCTCTGGATGGAGCCGCTCAGCATAGAGCGGTCCGGCTGGATCCTATACGAGATGCCGCCAAACACGCAGGGGGCCACGACCCTCCACATAGTGTCGGCGCTTCCCGAGGCAGGCCTGCGGACCGCCGGGCCGCCCCTCTTCCGCCACATAATGGATGCCGCCCCTCCCGCCTACGAGTACAGGGATAGGTTTCTAGGCGACCCGGAGAGCGTTTCCGAGCTGCTCGGGAGCCTCAACAACGTAGTCAGCAGGGAGACGCTAGAGCTCATAGCTCTGAGAGCCGCGGAGTACTCGGGAAGGCCTTGCCACTACCCTGGCAACACGCTGCCCGCCCCTCAGAGGTCTGACACTACGTTCTTCGTAGTGCGCGACAGCGAGGGAATGACTATAGCTGGGATACAGAGCTTGTTTAACCACTGGGGCAGCGGGCTCACCGTCCCAGGTCTCGGGGTGACCCTGAACAACAGGGCTAGCGGGTTCACGCTGGAGCCGGGGCTCCCTAACACTGTTGGCCCGAGGAAGAGGCCGCTGCACACCTTGTCAGCCGTGTCGGCGGTCCGGGGGGAGGAGCTGGTGGTGCTGGGAACAAGCGGGGGCCACTACCGGCCGCAGCAGCACGCTATGATGCTCGTTCCCATACTCTACTCGGGGGCTGGCGCGGGCGAGGCCATCGCTATGCCGAGACTGCTATGGAGGCCGGGGACTTGTGAGGCTGTTGCCGACGGTCCGGGATCGCATGTTGCCGAGGCTCTTGGGCTCAGCGTTAGGCAGGGCCGGACCGGTGTGGCCGCGGCGCTAAGAGTGTGGCCCGGAGGGGTTGTGGAGATATCGTCCGACCCGAGGGGCGACGGGTTCCCCCAGGTGGCCCCCTAGCGGATACTGTACGCCGCTATCACTATCCCCTCCAGCAGCTTCAGGTTTTCCGCGAAGCTGTTGCATGTCAGCTCTATGGTGAGACCGCCCAGCCTCTTTACGCAGGGGAACAGCTCCGCGACATCAGCGTACCACGGCCTCTTAAGCTCGACCCTAATCCAAGGCTCCGGCGGCACCTTGGGCACCGCCTCCCCGGAGCGTAGGACTTCCTCAGCCTTCTTCGCGGCCTCCTGTATCATAGCCTTGACCCTGGGCCAGCCGGGGCTTATGTCGGAGAGGCTCGACGCAGCCCGCTTCAGGCCTAGGAACACTGCCCAAGGCGTGTGCTTCTCAACCCTGCTCCTCAGCCCCTCGTCGCCTGCAACCATGATCACGGGCACGCCCCTCTCGCCCAAGGCGTAGGCGTTTAGGAGATACTCGCTAGCGTCCTCCTGACCCGCGACGTCTACCCTCTGAACGATCCTCCCAGCATAGGTGTGGGCAAGCACCCCTCCGAGCCCAGGGCTGGTATGGTATCCTAGGAACACTGCGGCGCTCGCTCCCTCCGAGCCCGTAATCATCATGAGGCTCCTCGGAAAGCCCCTCACAAGGTCAACGTAGCCCGGAAGCTTTAGCGGGTCGATGTTAACCATCTGGCCGTGGCTATCGGCAACCACCACGCGGGAGAACCCTAGCTTGTTGAACTCCTCGACGGTCCAGAGTGTGACGGTAGTCATTATCTCACGGAGCTCGCTATACAGGGGGTCTCCCGGGCTCATCATAAGCCTGGAGCACGCGTAAGGCATGCCCTCCGCGTCGACAGACACGAAGAGAGTCCTGCCCATGGCCCTTACCCCATCTAAGCCTTCGGGTGCTCCCCGGTCATTTAACAAAGTGTCGGCCGACGTCTTAGAGCTGGGTGCCAGCGTGTTGAGCGAACCACTGCTAGTCCCTATTGGGAACGCGGTTGAGTGCTCAGTTATCAGGAGGATTAACAGGTTCGTGGTGCTAGCCAGGGCGCCCTGGGGCGAGGAGAAGGTTCACATCAACAACACGGGCAGGCTGGAGGATGTTCTAGTTGGGGGCAGGAGGGCGTACTGTAGGCCTCTTGCGAGGCCTAGGAGGCTCAGGATGCGGATGTTCAGCGTGTGGTATCACGGGGGCTACTCCGTGATAGATACGGGGCTGCAGGAGGAGGCGTTCGCAACAGCGGTAGACAGGGGGTTACTCCCCTGGCTGTCGGGGTGTAGGGTCGCGAGGAGGAGTCCTAGGGTAGAGGGGAGGAGGCTCGACTACGAGCTGGATTGCCCCTCCGGGAGAATTCTCGTGGAGACGAAGAGCGCTGTGCTCGCGCGCGGCGGGCTCGCTCTCTACCCTGACTGCCCCACATTGAGAGGTAGAGAGCATATAGCCCTCCTTATAGAGCTATCAAGGCGAGGCCTGAAAACGCTCTTGGTATTCATAGCGGCGTTCCCCGGCGCGAGAGGCTTCATGCCTAACCCCGAGGGCGACCCAGCTATTCCTGGGCTCGTGAGGGAAGCGATGAGGAGCGGCGTGCTCGTGAAGAGCATCGGCATAGAGTATAGGCCGGACCGGGGAGGAGTCATATTGTATAGCCCAGACCTGCCCGTAATACTCGAGGGGTGAGAGGAGTGAGCAGGAGGATCCTCTTCATAGCGGAGGACGGAGTCGACGACATGGAGCTATACTACGCCTACTATAGGGTCCTAGAGGAGGGCTACACGCCCCTCATAGCGAGTAGCTCCAAATACACTAGCCGCCTCGTGTATGACGAGGCAACCGGGGGCTACAGGAGGGAGGAGAGGCTTATCCAGGGCAAGAGGGGCTACACCTTCAGGGTCGACCTAACCTACGCGGAAGCCCTCTCGGCCTCCCCCTTCGACGCCCTAGTAATCCCGGGCGGGAGGAGCCCGGAGAGGGCTAGGCTGCATGGGGAGGCCAAGGAGCTAGTGAGGGTGCACCTGGAGAACTTCAAGCCTATACTCGCTATCTGCCACGGGCCCCTACTACTCGCGAGCGTGGGAGCCCTCAGGGGGAGGAGGGTGACGGGCCACCCCGGGATAGGCGATGACCTCAGGAATGCTGGCGCAATATATACTGGGGCTCCTGCGGAGGCTGACGAGTGCATCGTCACAACTAGGCACACAACAACTATACACGAGGGCGTCCGCCTGTTCATGAGAGTCTTGAGGGAGGGATGCCTAAGGCCCTACACTAGGTGAGGCGGCCCGCGTTCACCCGGAGCACGGCCCCCGTTATCGCCCTGCTCAGCCATGGCACCGCGAGGAAGTAGACGGCTTCCGCGACATCCTCAGGCTTTATTATTATTCCCAGCGGGTGCAGCCTAGCTATTCTCTCCCTCTTCTCCGGCGTGTCTATAAAGCTCCGGACCATCTCGGTCTCGACGAAGCTGGGAGCCACCGCGTTAACCCTTATCCCCTTGGGGGCGAGCTCTACTGCGAGCCTCTTCGTGAGCCCTATCAGGCCGGCCTTGCTAGCGCTATACGCTATCCCCGCGAGCACGTTGCCTGTTTCCCCAGCTATGCTCGCTATGTTGACTATGCTTGCCCACTCTGCACGCTCTAGGAGGGGGAGTAGGCTCTTCGATACGAGGAATGGGCCGGTGAGGTTTACCCTGATAACCCTCTCCCACTCTTCTACACTTGTCTCTCGCAGGCCTCCTAGCTGGAGGACTCCCGCGTTGTTTACGAGGACGTGGGTTTTCCCAGCGATCTCCTCGACGGACCTAGCAAGCTTCTCTACGCTTCCCGGGTCCGACACGTCGGCTCGGAGCATCACGGCCTCCCCGCCCGCCTCCTTTATCTCCCGCTCGAGCTCTCTAGCCCTGTCCTCACCTCTGAGGTATGTTCCTATGACTAGGAACCCTTCACGGGCGAACCTTCTAGCTACGGCCCTGCCTATGCCCCCGCTAGCTCCCGTCACAACCGCTACGTGCCTCCGCACTCCTAGCACCCACTACTGGTGCGGGTGGAGGCGGGCTTATCTCTCCCCTTTCCTCTGCGAGGGCCTCAGCCTCTATCGGGGCCACGACGAGCGCCGCGTAGATAGTGGTAGCTATCATTAGTGTGGAGCTTGCGAGGAAGGGAGCGTAAGCGCCTAGGGCGTCGTACATTCTCCCCCCTATGTAGGGGAAGGGGGCGGAGAAGAGGCTTCTCGCAGTGTTGGCGCTAGCGTACGAGACCCCGGAGCCGCCTGCGACCCTGGCTATGAGAGAGTTGTAGGCGGGGATCCAGAGGGCTATGCTTAGGCCTAGGAATCCCATTGCTGCCGCCGCTCGTTCTATGGGGAGCGGGTTGATTAGGAGTAGTGCGACAGCAACGCCGAGGAGATCGCTCGTGGCGAGGACTCTCCAGGAGGGTCCCCTGTCCGTGAGTTTGCCCGCGAGTGGGAGGACGATTGTCTGCACCGCTCCCGACCCGGTGACTAGGAGCCCGACTAGATCCTCAGTGTAGCCGTAGCTGTAGAGGTGCGCGCTCACCAGGGGGAACCACATGCTCCACGCTATCCGGTCCATGCTCACGTAGGCAAGGACTTCTCGGAAGCCCCGGGGAGGCCTGATGAGGGACCTATAGACTTCCCATGGACTCCTAGGTCTGGACTTGATTGTTACGGGAGTAGTGAGTACTAGGAAGACTACCAGACTGATTAAGCCGAGCGTGGCGAGGAGCTCGAACGACACGCGGAAGCCCATGCTACGGGCCAGGAACCCTGCTAGGGCGGGGCCGACGGTCCGGCTGGCGCTGAAGGCCCCGGTGGTCACTCCGATAGCTATCCCGAGCCTCGTGGGCGAGACACTCGCGGCTAGGAAGCTCATCCTGGCGGGCTGGCCGGCTAGGAAGCTGAGGAGGAACAATCCGTAGGAGAGGGCGAGCAGGGGGAACTCTCGGGTAAATGCAGCCATGAGCGGTGCCGCGACTAGTAGGAGTGTGCTTGCGACTATCATTTTCCTGGGGCCATACTTATCGTTCAGGTAGCCCAGGTAGGGGAGGAACAGTGCTAGTATTACGCTTGCGAGGGATATTATGCCCCCGATACTCTTCATGCTGTAGCCAAGGCTTCGGAGGTATACTGGGAAGATAGTCATGTAACCTCCTACGACTGCACCCCTAACCGCGTTGAACACGGTGAGGCCTCTAACGTTCTTCCGCTCAGCTTCTCCCATCTCAGCTCTTCACCGGCCCCCGGGGCCCGTGCAGGCGCTATAGTCCGGGAGCCGATACTTAAGATATTCCGCCCTTGTCTCCGGCCAGGAACTTGAGAGCTACAAGCATTACGATTACCGATATGGCCAGGAGGGTTTCAAGGCCGAGGGGCCTGCTCGCCCCGTTCCTAGCACTTCCAACCCTTAGAGGAGCGCTCTCCCTGTCTCCACCACTCTCGGGGGGAGAGCTGGAGGTGTTAGTACTATGAGTTGCAGCGGTACTCGCGGGCGAGCTGGATAAGACTTGCATCCTGCCAGCGTCTCCCGAGACGCTCACAGTGCCGTTGGTATGAAGTGTAACGTTTACCCATGAGGCGAAGGGCACTATTAGCTGGACCATGGCGGTGACCCCTTCCCTCTCCAAGTAAACCCTTACTGGTAGTTCAGCCGGGGTGCCGTTCAGTAGGAACTTGTCCTGGTAGATATGGGCCTCCCAGGGCTTAGGCTTCTCCACAATGATAGACCCTTTCCCCAGGTAGACGGGGAGTAGCTTGTAGCTCCCGTCTCGGTTGAGGATTATGACTAGATAGTGGGGGAGGAATACTCGGTAGTAGTCTGCGTCGGACCGGTCCGTCCTGAGATTATAGAAGGGGGCTCCCGCACCGCCCGTTATTACGTATAGCGTGTTGTTCAGCTTCTTCTCCGCGTAGCCGTGCCAGTGCCCCTGTAGGACTATGGAGACGTTGTACTCCTCTATTAGGGCCTCGAGAACTTTCTTCTTAGTGCCTCCGCTCGGCGCGGTATCAATATTGTAGCCTATATTGGGCTCTATAGGGTAGTGGGTGACTAGTATTATGTTTCTCCCGCCGCACTCGTTGAAAACCCTAGATGTCTCCTTTTTGAATCTCGGAAGGAGCCTGTCGTACGTGTCTACTCCCACGATGCCCCATCCCGGGATTCCGCGCCAGCACCAGTACCTCGGCCCGACATATCTCTCCCACCTCTCTTCACTACCGCTAATCAGCAGGTCGTGGTTGCCGGGGACGAGTAGGACGTTCTCGAGGCTGCTCAGACTCTTCCACAGCTCGACGTACTGGTTTTCCCGGCCCTCTCCCACATGGTCTCCTGTCCCTACGACTGCGTATGGCTTCAGCGTTCGCGTCTCATTCAGTATCTGGTAAAACGTGTGGGGCAGTTTCACTTGCTTCGTATTCTCCGGCCTGTTGTCGCCGAACGCCACTATGAAGTACCATTCAAGGCCGGATGGGACCTGCCGCGACGTGTAGTTGTAGAGCGGCTCGCTACAGCACTGGGTCGTGCCTGCGCTCGCGCTCGCCACAACCGCGATAGACAGTAGTGCGACTGCTAGCGCTGCTATATGCCTCATCATCTACTCATCGTCCCTCTAGCACTCATCTAGCCTCGAGGACCTGTGCCGGCATGCCAGTTAAAATTTGGATCTGCTAGGGTGGCAACCCGGCTAGGAGACGGTCAACCACTATGTTTGCAAGGGCGGCCCGGCAGGAGGGTCCGCAGGGAGCGTGGAGCCAGCATCTCCCGGTGCCGGTAGAGTGGATAATAGAGAGGGGGTGCTTGAGGCTCGCCGGTCCGGGCCTTGAGGCTGTCCCGTTGCAGGTCGTTAGGATGGTTGCGCCCCTCAAAGCCAAGGCGGCCTCCCGGGGACTCGCGATAATGGCGCCTAGCCCCCTGGCCTTCCCCCTTAGAACGGCTCTCACCCAGCCCTCCGCGCTCTCTTGGTCGGGCCTCAGCTGCCTCAGTCTCGAGCCCGGGGCGACCAGGATTGTGCTGCCTAGCCTAACCAATGCTAGGGTATCGCGGCGTATGGAGTGGCTCAGGAGTAGTGAGTTTACTAGGAAACGGGCCGCTTCTTCCAGCCCGGAGGGAGCTAATAGGAGGTGTCTGCGGGGGTGTGCTTCAACGATTTCCCCGAGGCTACCGCTCACTTTATCCCTAGCCTCCTTAGGAGCCTCTTGTCTCTCTTGAGGCGCTTCATCATGGTCTTCACAGTCTTGTAGTATGTTAGGAGCTCCTTCACGTCGTCAACGCTAGTGCCGCTCCCCAGAGCTATCCTCCGCATCCTCCTCCTGTTGATTATCTCGGGATTATCCAGCTCCTCATACGTCATACTCTCTATTATTGCGAGCCACCGCTTAATCTTCTGCTCTCCCAGCTCAGCGGTCTCCTCGCTTATACGGCTGGCAAGGGAGAATCCGGGCAGCATCTGGAGCACCTTCTGTAGGGGGCCCATCTTTCTCATGCTCTGGAGCTGCCTGTATATTGTGCGCATAGTTATCTTGCCGCGGAGCATGTCCTCGGCGGTCCGCTCGAGTTTTTCCGCTTCCTCTAGGCTCTGTAGCTTTTCGAGGAGAGTCTCTAGGTCTCCCAAGCCTAGTATCCGGGCTACGAAACGTCTGGGGTTGAAGGGCTCGAGCTCGTCGATTTTCTCTCCGGTACCTATGAACTTTATCGTGGCGCCCGTCGCGGCTACAGCGCTTAGGGCCCCGCCTCCCCTCGCTGTACCATCCAGCTTCGTAACGATTATGCTCCCTATGGGCGTTGCCTCGTGGAACCTTTTTGCTAGGTCGAAGGCTTTCTGGCCTATAGCGGCATCTATCACTAGTATAGCTTCGTCAGGGTTTATGCGCTCGGCGATACTCTTCATCTCCTCGAGGAGGCTCTCTTCCTCGCCATAGCCATGCCTCCCAGCAGTGTCGACGATAATTATCTCGGCGCCACGCTTGAGGAGCTCCTTTACGCCCCGCTCCGCGATCCCAACAGCGTCCTTTACGCCCTCCTCACCATAAAACATTGCGCCGACCTGAGCCGCTAGCATGCGTAGCTGATCATACGCTCCGGGCCTGTACGTGTCCGCGGCAACCAGCCCGACCTTGTACCCCTTCCTCGTGTAGTAATATGCGAGTTTTCCGGCCGTGGTAGTCTTACCGCTCCCCTGAACACCGACCAGTAGGATAACCCACGGCGTCTTGGGGGGCCTCGTATCCGCTACTCGGTCCCCGCCGAAGAGCTCTGCCAGCTCCTCGTAGACTATTTTGACTAGCCACTCTCTGCGGCTGGCTCCGGGCGGGGGCTCCTCCTTGAGAGCCCTCTCCTTAATCCTCCTGGTGAGCTGGAAGACAAGCTTAACGTTCACATCGGCCTTTATTAGGTCCCTCTGCAGGTCCCGGATGAACTCCTCGACCGCCTTCTGATACGTCCCCCCGCCCCGGAGAAACTTTGCTACTGCCTTCCTAACCCCATCGAGCACCATGACGAATCACTCGGCCCCGAACTCTAGTTCTCCCTCAACCCGCTCTTATCCTCTACAGTAGCGCTCTCCCTCTCGCCCGGGCTAAGCGGCACCACTAGGATCCTGCTCGCCAGGCCTCTGCCGATCGCCACCGTCATGTTGTGTATCCTAACGATGATAGGAGTCCAAGGGTAGAGCAGGTTGTTGTCTACTACCTCTATCACCGCGCCGGGCGCGATCCCCATCTGAAAAGCTCTGTTCTGGGCGTTTGCACCAGCGAGGACGGCCACGACCTTGACTTTGGTTCCCGGCGGGACTCTCTCAAGAGGTATAGCGTTCTCCGGTATGTTCTGTGGCATCTGCACTGGGACGGGCCCTACCCCACGGCCC
>WAOS01000036.1 GCA_015521185.1 Desulfurococcales archaeon
GTGCAATACCTCCACCCACAGAGCTCTCCCGAGGGGACTCATCTTGCCAGCGCAATATGGCTTCGGCTACCTGTTCTCCATCCACCTCA
Source organism: Desulfurococcales archaeon (assembly GCA_015521185.1). Taxonomy (GTDB): domain Archaea; phylum Thermoproteota; class Thermoprotei_A; order Sulfolobales; family Acidilobaceae; genus S143-63. Next base: position 90 of record WAOS01000036.1, read on the forward strand.
CGCTCAGCCAGAGACCAAGCAGTAGCATGCCTAGGCTGAACACGGTTAGGACGCCTATCCACTCGAGAGGGTTGTCTAGCTGCCTGCCTATGAGGTAGTATCTTACGAGGTCTGCAGCGTAGGTTATAGGGTTAACCTTGGCTATCGTCTGGAGCCAGTCCGGCATCTGCGATACAGGGAAGAGGGCGCTACTGCTGAACATTAGTGGTAGGTTTATGAGGTTGCTCGCGGCGAAGAGGACCTCCTGGTTCTCCGCGTAAAAGCTCAGCGTGGCATATCCCGAGGCGAGCGCAGCGCTGAGGAGCATGGCAACAAGCCATGCGAGGAGTAGGTCCGCTACCGTGATGTTAGTCTTCAAGCTCATGCCCATGAGTAGAGCTGCGGCGAGGAGGAGCGCGTCTAGGATTGTTACTCTCACCATAGTCGCAAGCACTCTAGAGAGGTAGATCGCCGGCCTCGGGGTAGGGGTACTTAGGAGCCGCTCCATGTATCCTAGTCTCTTGTCGAATATCACGCTGACACCGCTAAACATTCCCTGGAAGACCGCGAACACAACAAGCATACCGCTACTGACATAGGTGAAGTAGTCGGTCGTGCCAAATAGCTGCAATAGTCTGCGCTTCAACGCCTCCTCAATCTCGTGAGCCAGAGGTGCTGGGATACCGCTCGGAGGCTGGAGGAGGCTCTGGAGGTTGAAGCTCTTGCCGAAGAGGGCGATCCATATTAGAGGAGTGACTAGGCTGGAAATTAGGACTCCCCGCCTGTTCACCCACTTTTTCAGCTCTCTCAGCGTAAGGACTACTGTCTCGCTAATCATCCCCCTCTTCACCTCCTTATTCTGCGCGTCATAATCCTATACTTGAAGGAGTCGAAAGCCTCCTCCCCTTCCCGAAGGCTCCTCCCCGTGAGCTCGAGGAACACCTCCTCGAGGTTGGGACGAATAATACGTATCTCTCTCGCCCCCCGCAGGTACGGGGCCAGTCTTGGCAGAGCCTCCGCTGCCCTGGTAACCGTTACAACAACAGTTTCACGGAGCGCCTTAGCCTTCCAACCCGCCTCGACTAGCTCTCGAGCAAGAGACTCGGCTTCTCTCGGTCCAGGCATAGTTATGTGAATTCTCTCCCCGCCAAGCCTCGATATTAGCTCCTCCGGGGTCCCCTCTGCAATTATGCGGCCCCTATCTATTATGGCCACACGGTCGCTCAGCTCCTCCGCCTCCTCCATGTAGTGGGTCGTCAGGAGTATTGTTACTCCCTCCTCCTTGAGCTTCCTGATGAGCTCCCAGAGGTGCCTTCGGCTCTGCACGTCTAAGCCTAGAGTTGGCTCGTCTAGGAAGAGGACTTTTGGTTTGTGGACTATGCTCATCGCGATCTCGAGCCTCCTACGCATCCCCCCACTATATGTGGAGGCGCGCCTGTTTGCCACATCCAGTAGCCCCATATACTCGAGGGCCCACCTCGTCCTCTCTCTGGCCTCCCTCGCCGGGTATCCGTAGAGGCGCGCCTGTATGTACACGTTATCCCAGCCGGTCATCTCGTCGTCGCTCGTCAGCTCCTGCGGCACTATCCCTATAACACGCCTCACCTCCCTGCGCTGGCTCCTAATACTGTAGCCTAGGATACGCGCGTCGCCATCTGTTGGCTTGAGAAGCGTCGCAAGCATCTTCACAGTAGTAGTTTTCCCGGCCCCGTTCGGTCCTAGAAGTGAGAATATCTCCCCGGGGCGAATGCAGAAGCTAACACCGTCTACTGCTCTCACACCGCCAGGATAGACCTTGACGAGATTCTCAGCCTTGACAGCGCACTCCAATACCCTCGCCCGACGACCCTAGTCTATCCCCCGTGGTATATATCGCGGGCTCGCGCCTCCTGTCATAACCAGCACAGATACCATACTAATACTCCGCATAATCTATTGCTGGCGGCCCGATGGCCCGCCAGCATTTAACCCTTGAGGGCAAATCGCCTCTACCTGGGCGGCGATGAGATCCGCTGGGTAGTCCTAGAGCCCCTCGGGGGGCGGTGATGTGTTCACGGACCATTCGAGCCGCCGACTATGCTTCTTAGTGTAGAGGTAGTGCTCTCGAGAAACTCTAGTCCTTCCCGGAGTAGTTGGGCTCCCTTAGGGGTAACACTATACTCTCCCCCCACGTTCTTAAGGTACCCCCCACGCTCTAGCCTGTAGATCACAGTGTATAGTGTCGCGGTTGACGGTTTGAAGCCGAACATCTCCTGTATAAGCTTCTTGACGTTGTATGCATAGGTTGGGCCGTGAGCGCTTAGCGCTGCTAGAACGTATAACCAGAGGGTCTCCACCGTTAGTTTTCTCTTCAACCTCCTCAGCGGTTTCTCGTCTCCGGCCATAGTGCGTGCTGCCCCCAAATCAAGCCGTGTCTCCAGGGCTAACTTTTTATCTTAGAGGGGGCTCTTATCTAATGCGGAATATTTGACGAGGTGAATAGTAGTATGGGCAAGATTAAGGCTGCGATCGTAGGCGTGGGAAACTGCGCCTCAGCACTGGTGCAGGGAGTTTTTTACTACAAGGATGCTGAGGAGGGACAGTTCGTTCCCGGCATAACCAAGGTGAGGCTCGGCGGCTACCACATAAGCGATATAGAGTGGGTCGCGGCCTTCGACGTCTCGAAGAACAAGGTAGGGAAGGATCTAGCCGAGGCCATATTCGCGCCTCCGAACGTCACCCCCAGGTTTGCTGACATACCGAAGAGGCTTGGAGTCACTGTAAGCCCTGGCCCGGTTCTAGACGGCGTCGCTCCCCACATGAGGGAGAAGTTCAACCCCATAGACTACGAGGTCAGCCTGGGCGAAGTAGTGGACGTCCTTAAGAGCAGCGGCGCCGAGATACTGATAAACTTCCTACCTGTTGGGAGCGAGAAGGCTACTAGGTTCTACGCGCAGGCCGCTCTTGAGGCTGGCGTCGCTTTCATAAACGGGATGCCCACCTTCATAGCCAGCGACACTGAGGAGGGCTGGCCGCAGAAGTTCCAGGAGAAGGGGCTCCCCCTGACGGGCGATGATATCAAGGGCCAGCTGGGCGCGACTATCACTCACAGAACACTCGTCCGCCTCATGCATATTAGAGGAGTAAAGGTCGAGGAGACCTACCAGCTCAACATTGGAGGTAACACCGACTTCGAGAACATGCTGATGGAGGAGAGGCTTAAGACTAAGAGGATAAGCAAGACGAGCGCCGTTATAAGCATACTCCCCTACGGGGAGGAGCTCTGGAAGCAGGGGAAGGTCCGCATAGGTCCGAGCGACTACGTACCCTTCCTCGGCAACACCAAGATCGCCTACATATACATAAAGGGGAGGAGCTTCGCCGACTTCCCCGTAACCATAGAGGTAAAGCTGACGGTAGACGACAAGAGCATGTTCGCCGGCGCCATGATAGACGCGATACGCGGAACCAAGATAGCGCTCGACAGAGGTATCGGCGGGCCACTGATCAGCGTGAGCGCGCCCTTCTTCAAGCACCCGCCGGTGCAGCCGCCGAGCGACGAGATAGCTCTCCAGTGGTTCTACGAGTTCGTCGAGGGCAAGAGGGATAGATAACGACCGGACCGGTTTAGCCCTCACCTACCTCCTCCTTTCCTAGGGAAGAACCGTCTTCTAGTAGCACCTCGACAAACTGATCCCGCGATTCGATTTAGTTGTATGGAGAAAATAGTGGGGATAGTTTCGGGGAAAGACGGGAGAGATCTACGCTGGAATATTTCCTTCGCTCGTATTTACTGGGATTTCTTCTGGAGATGCTCCCGTATTATCTTGCGTAGCACATACTGCAGTATTCCGCCGTGCCTGTAGTATTCTACCTCTATCGGGGTATCTAGCCTCGCCTTCACCTTGAACTCTATGACTCTCCCGTCGGGCTTTCTAGCGCGGACCGTCAGTATCTTGCCTGGGTACAGTCCTTCTTCGATTCCTATGATATCGTACTCCTCGCTACCGTCTAGGCCGAGCTTCTCCGCGTTCTCTCCCGGCATGAACTCTAGGGGCAGTATGCCCATGCCCACGAGGTTGCTCCTGTGGATCCTCTCAAAGCTCTCCGCTATTACGGCCTTCACGCCTAGCAGGGCTGGTCCTTTCGCGGCCCAGTCTCTGCTGCTGCCAGTACCGTACTGCTTGCCAGCGAGTATTATGAGCGGGATGCCCATCTCCTTGTACTTCATTGCAGCGTCGAAGACGTGCATTACTTCGCCGGTGGGCCAGAATATGGTCCATCCTCCCTCGCGGTCCGGGACCAGCTTGTTCCTGAACCTTGGGTTGTCAAACGTGCACCGCATCATTACCTCGTGGTTACCCCTCCTGCTCCCACAAGTGTTGAACTCATGCGGCGGAACGCCGTGCTGCTCGAGGTACTCCGCGGCCTTCGTACCGGGGAGTATTCTCCCCGCGGGGCTGATGTGGTCGGTAGTCGTCCTATCGGGGGCCCATACGAGGACGCGGGCACCCTTAATGTCTCTGAGCGGCGGGGGCTCTAGAGGCATGTTCTCGAAGAACGGCGGCTTCTTTATGTAGGTGCTCTTGGGGTCCCACGGGTACGTGGGGCTGTTGATCTCGGGGAGCTTGTTCCAGTGCTCGTCTCCCTCCCAGATATCCTTGTACCTCTCCTTGAACATCTCGGGATCCATTATGTTCTCGACAGCCTTCTTTACCTCCTCCATACTCGGCCAGATGTCCTTCAGATACACTGGGTTCCCGTTGGGATCGTACCCTATCGGCTCATTGTAGAAGTCGATGTCTATCCTGCCAGCTAGGGCGTAGGCCACGACTAGGGGCGGGCTAGCGAGGAAGTTGCCTCTCGCAAGCGGGTGTATACGGCCGCTGAAGTTCCTGTTTCCGCTCAGAACAGTAGCGGTCCAGAGATCCTCCTTCTTTATGGCTTCCTCGATGGGCCCGGGCAGTGGTCCGCTGTTGCCAATACATACTGTACAGCCGAAGCCCGTGATGTGATACCGCAGAGCCTCGAGGAACGGCATGAGGCCGAGCTTCTCCCAGTACTCCGGCACGACCCTGCTTCCGGGAGCGTTGCTCGTCTTCACCCAAGGCCTCGTCCTAAGGCCCAGCTCTACCGCGTTTTTCGCCACGAGGCCCGCCGCAATCATTAGCGTGGGGTTGCTCGTGTTGGTACAGCTTGTGATCGCTGCTAGCACTACGCTGCCGTCGCCCAGCTCTACTTTCTCGCCCTCTATTACAACTGTGACCTTCTTCCGCTCGCCGCCCTTCCTATACTCGTCTATAATCTTGCTAACTCTCTCCTTAGCCTCGCGCAGCGGGATCCTATCCTCCGGGTGGCTCGGACCGGAGATGCTTGGCTCCACGTCTCCCATGTCTATCTCAATTACCTGCGTGTACCTCGGGACAGGGGCCTCGAGATCGTACCATATCTTGTTCGTCTTCAGGTAGTTCTCGATGAACTTGACATACTCTGGATCGCGACCTGTGAGGAGTAGGAATTTCATAGTCTCCTCGTCCGGCGGGAAGAAGCCCATGGTCGATCCATACTCGGGGCTCATGTTTGCTATGGTAGCCCTGTCTGGGACGGGCAGCTTCTTTACGCCGGGGCCGAAGTACTCCACGAACTTGCCGACGACCCCGACCTTCCTCAGCTTCTCGGTTATGTAGAGGACTAGGTCAGTCGCTGTTGCTCCCTCGGGGAGCTCGCCGACTAGCTTGACCCCCACTACCTCCGGGAGGAGCATGTAGTAGGGCTGCCCAAGCAGTGTGGCCTCAGCCTCTATGCCTCCAACGCCCCAGCCAAGAACCCCGAGGCCGTTGATCATAGTCGTGTGACTATCAGTTCCGAGCACGCTGTCGGGGTATGCAGTGAGCTCTCCGCCCCGGTCCGACAGCCAGACTACGCGGGCTAGATACTCAAGGTTAACCTGGTGTATTATTCCCTTGCCGGGAGGCGCAACGCGGAAGTTCCTGAAAGCCTTCTGAGCCCACTTTAGAAGAGTGTACCTCTCCGCGTTACGCTCATACTCCTTCTTCATGTTCCAGAGTAGCGCGTACTTAGTGCCGAAGTAGTCCACCTGGATGCTATGGTCGATTATCAGGTGCACGGGGATCACTGGGTTGAGAATAGTTGGGTCGACACCAAACTCCTTGAGAGCATCCCTCATTGCCGCCAGGTCGACAACAGCGGGAACACCAGTGAAGTCCTGCATTATTATCCTAGTGGGGTGTAGCGGAATGTCTTTCTTGCCCGCGTACTTCTCCCACTCAGCTACCGCCTTAACCTCCTCGTCACGCACAACGTATCCGTCGTAGCTGCGCACTAGGTTCTCGAGGACTATCCTAATCGATATAGGTAGCTTATCCAGCTCGGTGTACCCGTACTCCTCTAACTTCTTTATATCATAATAGATAGCTTCTCCGCCGGGCGCCTTGATACGAGACTTTAGGCTCTTCACTATATCTCCTAGCTCACCCATGAATAAGCACCAAGTACTACGAACGCGGTATCCCCTAATTATACTATGGTCGTGATTTAGTACGAAATAGGGTGTGGGCCGTCCTTTATCTCTAGCCTGCTATCTAGGAAAAACGCGTGAACGATCCGGCTACTCTATTATAGTGATGTTCTCCTCGGGGAAGCCCATCTCGACGAGGAGCTTTTTGACGCGCCTCCTGTGGTCGCCTTGGAGCTCTATTCTCCCGTTCTTTGCAGTACCGCCCGTCGCTAGCTTGCTCTTCAGCTGGGAGGCGATCTTCTTCAGGTCGAACTCTTTCTCGTTGATGCCCTCTATGATTGTTACCTCTCTGCCAAACTTTCTCTTCTCAACGCGGATCTTGATTATTTGCTCCTCCACGGAGAGCTGCTCGCAGATCTCCGGGGGAAGACCTCCGCACATTGAGGAGTCCGTCATGCCCTGCTTTTCCCCTCTCCTCTCTAGATCGCTTATCGTGAGACAATAAGCGAGCGCTATAAAGTCTTTTGCCACATGCTTAGGGGAGAAGCACGTAAGGGAGCCACGCAAGCGCTCTTGGAGCCCCTAATACTAGCCGTGCAGCGGCTGAGACCGTCTTAAACCCTAGGGTTCTGACGATGCTTCTAAGAGCCTTCTCGTGCTCGTCATAGTCAAGCTCTAGCGCTCCGCTATAGGATCTTGCGAGAGCCCGGACCGCCGGCCATAGGATCCCGCCCTCGAGCAGGGCCCTCGCTATCCTGAACTGTCTCCTAAGCCTCTTGTACAGCGTCTCGTAAGCGAGCGAGTACGCTCTCGAGAGATCGTAGCCGTGCCGGAGCTCGCGGGAGGCGATTTCGGCGAGGACAGTGTTAGGGTAGAGGCCCCCGCCCGTGAGAGGCTTGGTTAGGCCCGCAGCGTCTCCTACTATAGCAAAGCGGGCGCGGACCGCTTGGTCCGGCGGCATTGGCGGCCCATGTATAACGCGGCCCCCATACACTTCTCGGGAGGCATCGCACCCGGACTCTTTCATAATAGATTGGGACGCCCTCATAACGCCGCCAGGCCTAGGGCCGAGCGCTCCTGCTACGAGGCTTCGAGGCGTGGGGACTAGCCAGGCGAACCATGCGCCCTCTTTCTCTAGCACTGTGAGCGTGCCCCTCGAGGGGCATCTAGCCTCCAAGTTTATCCCCATGCTGGTCCTCGGCGTCCAGAGTATGGAGAGCCTTCTACGTATCATACCGTGTAAGCCCTCAGCGAGCACGATAATATCGTACCCACTATGTCTCTCACCATTCTCCAGCTCGATCTCGCCCCGCCCGGGGCTCACACTCGCCACCCTCTCGCCGAGGCGAACGCTAGCCCCCAGCTTCTCAGCCTCTCGGAGTAGAGCATTCTCTAATCGTACCCTATCGAGCTTGACAGTCCTTGCCCGGATCCTTAGCTCGTCTCCTCCCGATCTGAGTACGAGATAGTCGTAGACTGCCTCAATGCTTGTCTCGGCCGCCCTCCCGATTAGCCTCGCGGTCCTAAGCGACACTAGGCCCGTGCAGTGCTTAGGATAGCCGACTTTATCGTGCTCCTCGTAGATGTCAACGCTGACCCCGGAGCTTAGGAGCTTGACAGCGTTAATGAGACCCGCGAATCCTGCTCCCACGACAGCGGCTCTCACGGGGCATCCCAGGCTTCGGGGGACCGCCAGGGCTTTTAGGCCTCCCACACACAGCATGCCCCGGGGGCTGGCAGCCTTGAGTGAGTGGGACGAGTTCCGGAGCGAGGAAGAAGAGGAAGAAACCATACTTCCGTACGGGATTAAGCCGAGGGAGGTCTACTACCAGTGCCTATACTGCGGATACATAATCAGCAAGTCGGAGCTCGACCAGCACGATAACATAATGTGTACTAGGTGTGGCGGCAGGATTCTACTGAAGATCAGGGGGCCAGGACTACCCCCGCGAAAGGTATACGCTATCTAGCCCTTCTCCTGCCCTCGCGGAGGAGAAGGAACTCCTGCAGTATTCTAGCGGCTAAGACGCTCGTCACCCCGGTTTTGTCCACTAACGGGTTGACCTCCACTAGGTCCATGCCGACGAATCTCTCGTCGACAACGAGGGATAGTATGCGGAAAACCTCGAAGGCGTCTAGCCCCATAGGCTCCGGGGTGCCTGTGCCGGGTGCGTAGGCAGGGTCTAGAGCGTCAATGTCGAAAGACAAGTATACGGATTCGCACCGAGAGAGCCTGTTTCTCAAGTGGCTAGCCACGGCGCTGGGCCCAAGCTTCTTCACCTCGACCGGCGAGATAATCTGAATTGAGTCCCCCAGTGACGCCGCGTATTCTAGCTCTTCCCTTGCATAGGCTCTGGCACCAACATAGATTGTCACGTCTGGAGCGATAGCCTCTCTAGCAAGTCTAATCGCGGAAGCGTGGCCGTACTTGCAGCCGAGGTAATCCTCCCTGAGGTCGAGGTGAGCGTCGAAGACGAGGAGGCAGGGCCGGACCCCGGCTCTGGATAACCCCCTTGCGACCCCAGCTGTTATTGTGTGCTCTCCCCCGATCACTATAGGGATCACTCCTTTTCCCGCAAGCTCTCCGACCACGGATTCGACTCTTCGAAGAGTCTCTTTGGGGTCGCCGTGGACAACAGCGAGGTCCCCTATGTCGGAGATAATGACCTCCTCTATGAAGAGGCCGGCCCCGGTGAGACTGTTGGACTCTATGTTGATGGAGGCCTCCCTTATACTCATGGGGGCGAAGCGGGAGCCAGGCCTGTAACTACTCGTCGAGTCGAAGGGCACGCCCAGCACCGCGTAGGCTGCGCTCTCGAGAGACGCAGTGGCGCCAGCAAACCTGAGCGGCGCCCGCTCGACGTAGAGGTCTATGGTGCTCATGCCCCATTCCCGGGCCGAGGCGGGTAGCCGGGATACCTAGATATTCCTGCTCCCGACTCTCTGGTTGACGGGTGCTAGCGAACTTGGAGGCCGGCGGGGAGGATAAGTATAAGGCTGTCATGGAGCTTGCCAAGCGACGAGGCTTCTTCTGGCCGAGCTACGAGATATATGGGGGAGTAGCGGGGTTCTACGATCTAGGCCCCTACGGGGTCCTGCTGAAGAATAGGATCGTTGACAAGTGGCGCAGGTTCTTCGTCCAGGACCATAGCAACTATGTTGTGGAGATAGAGACTCCAATAATAGCGCCGTCCAAGGTGTTCGAGGCTAGCGGCCACGTGGAGAACTTTACCGACCCTATAGTGGAGTGCTTGAAGTGCGGTAGGAAGTTCAGGGCTGACCACCTCATAAAGGATGCCCTCGGAATAGACGTTGAGGGGCTGAGTCCCGAGGAGATGACACGCATCATAAGGGAACACGACATACGCTGCCCCGTCTGCGGAGGCCCCCTCGGCGAGGTCAAGACCTTCAACCTGCTCTTCAGAACCCAGATAGGCCCCTACGAGGGCAACATTGGCTATCTAAGACCCGAGCTGGCGCAGGGCATGTTCGTCTCCTTCAAGAGAGTGCTCGAGGCCATGAGAAACAGAATACCGCTTGGCATCGCACAGGTCGGCAGAGTCGGTAGGAATGAGATCAGCCCTAGGCAGGCTATGATGAGGCTGAGAGAGTTCAACATAATGGAGATGGAGTACTTCATAGACCCCGAGGACCCCGAGGGCAGCTGCCCCTTCTTCCAGCGGGAGGCCGGGACAAGGCTCCGCCTCCTTCCCTGGAGGGCAAAGGAGGCGGGCGGAAAGCCCGAGTGGTACAAGCTGGAGGAGGCGGTCCGGGAAGGAATCATAATCCACCCCTGCCTCGGCTACTGGATGTCGGTGGCACAGCGCTTTATGGAGGCTCTGGGGATCCCCGTTGAGGAAATGTACTTCGAGGAGAAGAGCCCCAGAGAGAGAGCCCACTACTCAAGCCAGACCTTCGACCAGCTAGTACGGGTCTCCCGCTGGGGCTGGGTAGAAGTCTCCGGCCACAGCTATAGAGGCGACTACGATCTAAGCAGGCACATGAAATACAGCGGTGCCGACCTAACCGTTTTCAAGCCCTTCGAGAAGCCTAGGGTGGTGGAGCAGACGCTATACATAGTCGATAGGGGAGTAATTGGGAGGCTCTATCGCGCCAAAGCCCCAGAAGTTCTCAAGCTCGCCGAATCCATACCCCAGGAAGAGCTCCGGAGAGCCCGTGAGGAGGGCCGCAGCATAAAAGTCGGCGAATACGAGATCCCGCCCGAAGCCATTAGGGTCGTAAAGAAGAAAGTGAAGATATCGGGGAGGAAGTATGTTCCCCACGTTGTTGAGCCATCATTCGGCGTTGAAAGAGTGGTATACGTGACTTTCGAGCACGCATACAGCACCCGGGAAGGCAGGATCGTTCTGCGCCTCCCCCGCGACATCGCTCCTGTACAGGTAGCCGTGCTGCCACTCCTAGAGAAAGATGAGGCGCTGCGTGAGAAGGCTAGGGAGGTGTACCATACGCTTAGAAGGGAGGGGTTCTACGCGGTGTACGATGATTCTGGAAGCATAGGGAGGCGCTACGCTAGGTACGACGAGATAGGGGTTCCCGCCGCGGTCACTATAGACTACCAGACTCTTGAGGACAACACGGTTACTATACGCGACCGTGACACATGGAAGCAGGCAAGAGTTGCTTTGGACGAGCTCGTCAACGCTCTAAGAAGGTTCATATACCGGGGAGCTAGTATAGATGAGATTGGCACTCTCGTGGGGTGACCCGTTGCGATGAGCGCTGACGAGAAGAATGAGAGAGTCGAGAATAATGGCGAGCAGGAGGAGATCAAGCTCGAGAAGCCTGATGTAAGCAAGCTGCTCGCAGCCATACCTCCCGCTAGCGTTCTCAAGGCGCGCCAGAAGAAGTACTCGGAGAAGAGGGTCCGCCTCCGCTACGATGATACTCTTGATAGGGAGCACGCTAGGATAAACCCCAACCTTGCCAAGGAGCTCGATATTTCCGAGCTACTCGAAATAACCGTTGCCGGCAGGCATAGGTTCGTGTTCAGGGCTATCATTGACGAGAACGCCGAGTACAATGTGGTCTACGTGAACCCGGAGCTAATGGAGGAGCACGGGATCGCCGACAACAGCATCTGCACAGTGAGAGCTTACAGGGGAAGGGAGAGGCTAGGCGTCAACCTGGGAGTGAGGTAAGGGTTAAGCCTTCTCCACTGCTCTCATCCTTATTTTAGGGTGCGGGCTGTGGGAATAACGGTAAGGGACGCCCTGTCTTTCTTAGTGGAAATGGTGTCGAAGCAGCTTATCGACCTCTCTAGGATCGGCGAGGAGCTGGATAGCTACAAGATAACTAGCACTAACACGCTGAGCCTATCCAAGGATGCAAGCCTCGTCGAGAAGCTGGAAGCCACCGTAGATATCAGGCTGAAGCTCGTGGAGTTCCTTACTAGCGCTAGGAAATACATTGTTAGGGCCCTAGAGGAGGGCGGCGAGGAGGACCTCCTCAAAAAACTGGGCGTCTTGGCGCAGTACTACGTGTATGCAGGCGTTAGGCTTGATAGGAGGGTTGCAAACAGGTTTGGAAGGCTCATAGTGGTTGAGGGCCTTAAGGAGTCTATAGACTCACTCTACAACGCTTTTGCCGACGTCCTAGATATACTGGGAATTGAAATAGTTGGCGACTAGGGGGATGCGCGACACTCTTAATATCCCCCTAATACCGGCTTTCGCCACAGGGCCCCGCGCGAGGTGCAAATAGATGTACACTGGGCCTAGCAACCTCAGCAAGACTGTGCTGCTCGAGCAGTTGGTCTTCATGTCTAATGAGGCGAGCACGCTCCTCTTCGAACTATACAAGATGCTGTCCAACAGCAAGGGCGTCCCCTCCGCGGAGGCTGTCGACAAGTTTCTCCGCCAGGACGTAGCGCTCAGCAAGGATAGGGTTGACTCTGCAGCCGAGAAAATGCTGTACTACATAGCGTCTTCTAGAATCGACCTCATAGACCTCAAGGAGTTCTACATAAACCTAGCACTCAGGTACAGGACC
>WAOS01000037.1 GCA_015521185.1 Desulfurococcales archaeon
CGGGGACCTCGAATACGCGCTCCTCCTGCTAGTGGGGAAGGTGGGGGAGGAGACCCCGGTCGCGACGACCGTGAGCGATCTTCAGATAGTTGATCATATACCTCCGAAGCCCCACGACCTACCGCTAGACATAGTAGCGACCCCTACAAAGCTTGTCAGATGCCCCAGGAGGCCGAGGCCCCGGGGGATAGTCGTCGAGAGCCTGACAGAGGAAAAGGTCCGCGAAATTCCTTTACTCCGGGAGGCCCTAGAGAAATACCTTGGGTGGGAACGTGAAGTGCGCCCGCCTAGATAACGGGATAGAGCTTGTCGTGGCCGAGGGAGACATCACGAGGTTTGTAGTCGACGCTATAGTGAACGCTGCTAACAGCCTCATGATCATGGGCGGGGGAGTCGCGGGCGCAATAAAGAGGAGAGGAGGCGATGAGATAGAGAGGGAGGCGATGAAGCACGCGCCGGTTCCCGTGGGGAGAGCAGTTGTCACGGGCGCTGGGAGGCTGCCGGCTAAGAGGGTGATCCACGCCCCCACAATGGAGAGGCCCGCGATGAGGATACCCCTCGAGAACGCGGTCAAAGCGACCAGGGCGGCTCTGGAGGCTGCTGAGAGGGAGTGCCTCGAAACCATAGCGTTCCCAGCGATGGGGGCCGGTGTTGGGGGCCTGAGCGTTGAGGAGGTAGCTAGGGAGATGGCTAGGGTCGTACTATCTCACAAGCCGAATTGTGTCAAGACCGTCGTATTCGTCGCCTACGGAGAGAAGGCCTACCAGGACATGCTGAGAGGCGTTGAGACCGCTCTAGGCAGGAAGCTAGAGGACTGTCCGGGGCGCATCAAGATTGAGCAGTAGGAAGGTAGCGCTAGCAATAACCGGGGCCAGCGCGGTCCGCATCGGTATACGCGTAGCCGAGTACCTATCCTCCGCCGGATACGAGCTTCACATTGTAGCAACGCGCGGCGCCGAGGAGGTAGCGATCCATGAGGAGGGCCTCCGACGGGGCGAGTTAATCCGGCTACTCGAGCGCTACGGCATCGTATACAGGGAGGACGACTATAATAGTCCACTGGCGAGCAGTAGCAGTGTGCCTAGAACAATGCTGGTTGTCCCCGCGAGCATGAAGACTGTGGCGCTTGCCGCGAACGGTATACAGTCTAACCTTGTTATTAGGGCGATGCTGGCAGTGCTCCGAATAGGTGGGAGGCTCGTCGTGGCTCCCCGCGAGACCCCTGTTGGTGTTGTCGAGCTTAGGAACATGTTTGAGCTGGCCCGCATGGGCGCACTCATAGTGCCGCTGTGCGTGGCGTTCTATCACAAGCCCGAGACGCTCAACGACATTGTTGATTTTCTGGCGGGAAAGATCCTTGATGCTGCCGGCATCGAGAACGACCTGTATAGGAGGTGGGCTCAGAAATAGTCCTCGAAGCCGAACTTCCTCGACTCTTTCTCTAGATCCTCGAGCTCCTCCTCGAAGTCCCTGACCTTCTTCCTCTGAAGAGCGAAGGCGCACCTACCGTCGGGTAGCAGAGCGTTCTTAGCGCAGGAAGCGAACTTGCATGAAGCCCCAATGCACTTGTCGCCTATCCACTCGCACCAAGCAACCCGCATCGGCCTGCCGCGGTACCTCTCAGTGCGTATGCGGAGAGCGTTCTTGCCACACCTGAAGAAGGGACAGAGAGGATTACACTTATCCCCCAGAGGCCTGGGACGCGGCTCCCTCTCGCCCCTCCCCGTGGGCGGACGCCCGCGCCTGGGCCCCTTCCACGGCCTGGCCGGACCGCTCCTCCTCGGATCCCTCAAAAAGACGCCACCCCCCACTACACCTAGAGCCCCGCTCGCTATCAGCCCTTACGGCCTATACCATTTAAACATTAGAAAAGAGGTCTCCCCGCTGGGCTCTATGCTTGCGAGGACGAACGTCTTCCTAACACTATGGCTTAGCCTGCCCGCCTTGACCAGCTCAACGGGATCCCGCTTCTCGTCCCATGGTAGTGCGTGGACCACGAAGAGACTGTGGTCTATCCCGGGGCCTCTACGATAGACGGTGAAGTCGCCGCCGAACTTCAGCCCCGGCCTCACAACGAGCCCTAGGTCCCTCAAAGCCTTGTAGGCCGGGTATAGAAGGTCGAACCTTGCAACCCTCCTCCGAGCCCAGCTACGTAGCTCCTCAAGGCTCACGGGCTCCCCGCTGTAGCTTACGACGCTTATCACACCCTTCTCGGCTAGGTACACGGCCTCTATTGGATCCAGTATTAGAGGCTCGTTAACCTCGCCTGGCTTAGGCTTCTCCCGGCCTAGGGGCTTCCCGTAGAACTCGTTGAAAAGCTCTCGAGCGTCCTCTAGGTCAGGGACAATAATGGAGTCGGAAACAAGTAGGGCCTTCCTAGCCCTCGACAAGCTCGTCTGCCCCTTTTTCACGCGACCAGACTCCTAGCAAGTATTAGAACGTCGGTCGTCTGGTCAACTATTATATCGAATATGTTCTCCATACTGTTGACGAAGTCGCGGAGCAGCATGACGGCTAGTGGGTTGTCCGCGTTCTCATCTATGATTCTCTCATGCAGCTCCCGGTAAATTTCGTCCGCAATCTTCTCGTTCATCTTGATCTTATCAGCGGTAGACTCAATATTCTTTAGGAGACTCTTTGCCGTATTCTCGGAGCCGCTGCTAGTCCCGACAAGCCTCCTTATCTCGGATGTTAGGAGATACATCGTCTCTTCGCTGAGCTTGACAAACTCTAGGATTTTCTCCGCTATGCCCTCGTTGCCAGCGTTCGGCGTCTTCCTCCTGAGGAGTAGGAGGTTGAAGACAGCGC
>WAOS01000038.1 GCA_015521185.1 Desulfurococcales archaeon
GTCACTGGACTATAACATGGCTTATTCCTAACGAAGCATTAGCGATGAGAGGTATAGCTATGGTTTGGAATTATGGCGAGTACTCTCCTTTCGCACCTAATATGACGGGAACATTGATAAGAAATACTAGTAAAATTAAAGAAATTTTGCTATATTTTTTCTCAATTATTTATAATAGCTCTAGTAATGTTAGAGTGGTGCTTGATAATGCTTCTATTCTAGCTAGGCTTAGTGATAAGGTATTTGATGTTGTTGTTACTGATCCTCCTTATCGGGATGATGTGCCTTATGCTGAGCTTAGTGATTTCTATTTTGTCTGGCTTAAGCGTGCTTTGAGTGATGTTGTTGATGTTGGTGGGTTGCTTGTTAGGCGGCCGCGGTTTTTGGCTGAGGCTTTCTTTGAGGGTGGTGCTGAGATTGAGACTCAGTGGAAGTATTTTGCGGATAAGGAGGTTAGTGAGGATGAGGGTCGTGCTAGGTATTTTGGGGAGGGTGTTGGTGGTCTAGGCTACTTTAAGAGGCTCTTGGCGAAGTCTTTCCGGGCTATGGCGGATAGGCTTGTTGATAGTGGTGTTCTTGTTACGTATTATGCTCATACTAGTCCTGATGCTTGGGAGGCTCTTCTTGATGCTGGCTGGAGGGGTGCTGGTATGAGGATTACGGCTGCTCACGCTGTTGTTACTGAGTCTAGGCAGCGTGTTACTGCCCGTGGTAAGGCTGGGCTTGATGTTAGTATTGTTGCTGTGTGGCGTAAGGGTGTTGGTGGTAGGAGGCTTGCCGGTGAGGTTTATTCGGAGGCTTTGGAGGGTTGTACTGAGTATGCTGGCTCCTTGAGGAGGCATGGGCTGGACGGTGTCAACTTGTTTGTGGGCGTTCTGGGCTGCGTGTTGTCGAGGTTTACGCGTTATGAGAGGGTTGTTGGGGTGAGGAGTACTAGGGAGCTTGTTGAGGAGTATGTTTATCCTGCTACTGCTGAGGCTATCGCGCGCTCGCTTGGTGGTGGGGCGCTTGCTGGGAGGCTCGGAGGGCCGTCGCTGTTCTACTTGCTCGCTAAGGTGCTCATAGGGAGGAGGCCTCGCCAGCAGAGGAGGGCTCTGGACAGGAGCACGCTGGCTATCCTGGCTATTGGGACCCGTACTGGGATTGATGAGCTGCGGAAGCTCCGGCTCGTCGATAAGAAGGGGGATAAGTTCCGTCTTCTAGAGCCCGCGTGGGGGCAGAGGGAGCTGGCTAGGGCTGCTAGGAGGCTCTTGGAGGAGAGGGGGATTAGTCCTGGGAGCCCCCAGGTCCAGGCCGCGGTTGACCTGCTTCACCTCTTGGAGTACTACGCGGTTAGCCTTCCGAGGAGCGAGCTTGAGAGGAGGGCTGGGGAGCTGAGGGCCCGGTACCCGGCGCTGTACGAGGAGGCTCTCGCGCTCGCCCGGATGCTTTCGCGCGTGCTCCCGCCTGGGGACCCGGAGAGGGAGCTGGCCTCTCGCGTCGTGGGAGTTCTCTCGCCGGGCCGGTCCGGCCTGGAGGAGTGGATGTAGGAGGGGGTGCGTCGCGTTGGGGTTCCTGGACAATGTTAGGGTTTGGGGGGACGTGCTCGACGAGGCTCTCGACGAGAAGGCTGCCCCGAGCCTTGGAGAGGTGCACCTGGGCCTGAGCGCATCCATATACTCTGACCCGTCCGAGTTCTTCCGGAGGACCCTTATCACGAGGCATATGGCTGATGCTCTGGAGGGCGTGGCGGAGGCCCTCCTGGGCGGTGGCGGCAGCAAGCTTGTTATGCTTCAGAGCCTCTTCGGCGGTGGGAAGACGCACACCCTCCTCGCCATCTACCACGCGTTCCGGAGCCCCGCTGCCCTCCTCGAGGCTAAGGCTGAGGACAGGGAGACCGCGGAGCGAGTCCGGAGGCTTGCCGAGAAGATCTCGCGGGCGGGCCGAGTTAGGGTCGTGGTTGTGGACGGCTACTTCTCCCAGCTGGCCCCGACACCTGTGAACCCCCTAGAGGTTCCCGGGGGGTACCGGGTGCGGACCGTGTGGGGCTCTATAGCGCACCAGCTCGGCCGCTACGGCGAGGTGAGGGAGAATGATGAGAGGCTGCTCGTGCCCCAGGCAGACGTTATAGCAGGGCTCCTCGCTGGTGAGCCCGTCCTCATACTCATTGACGAGATAGCCCACTACGCGGCCAGCCTCAAGGCCTCCGGAGACAAGGAGCTCCGCGACTACGCTGACCAGGTCATATCCTTCATGGAGACCCTGGCTAAGGCGGTGGAGATCTCGAGGCGGTCCGCCCTAATAGTGTCTCTACCCGTGGAGGAGAGGAGCGGTAGGATAGAGGTTGAGGAGCGCTACAAGCCGGTGATTAATGTTGTCCTAAGCATTTACAAGTCCGTGAGCCGGGTAGCCTCGAGGAGGATACTCCCCGTCGCGCCCCGGGACATACCTAACATCCTCCGCGTAAGGATATTCGAGAGCATAAGCAGGGGCGCGGCTAGGGCCGTGTCCGCTAGCCTCGCCAGGCTGTATAGCGCTGAGGAGAACAGGGACATATTCGGGCCTGACGCTGTGAGGGTCGCGCACCGCGTCGCGGAGACCTACCCCTTCCACCCCGCGTACATCGATGTCCTCGTCGATATTGTCGATAAGCATGAGGGTCTCCAGAAGACTAGGGACGCTATAAGGATTACTAGGAAAGTCGTGAGGCGGCTCAAGGCGGAGGGGAGCAACGCGGAGCTCGTCATGCCCTTCCACATAGATGTCGAGGACCGCGAGATCCGGGGCGTCCTATTCCACCACCCACTCTACAGGCAGTTCGAGGCTGTTGTGAGTGAGGACATTGCTGAGAGGACCAAGCGCTATGATAGGCCAGAGCTCGCTAAGACCGTGGCTAAGACTGTTCTTGTGCGCACATTCGTATACGCGGGCTCCACAAAGCACCACCAGCTCTACCCGGACCGGCACGAGGCTGTGCTCGCCTCCTTCGAGCCTGCCATGGCTAGAAGCCAGGGCCTGCAGCCTAAGGACTATGTTGACGCTCTAGAGTGGGCCGCGAACAACCTCGTGTATATGCTAAGCGAGGGAGGGCGCTACTGGTTCACAATAATTGCCTCACCGGTCCGCATGGTCGAGATGACGGCGCGCTCCATCGACGATTACGATGCTCTCAGAGAGGTTAGGAGGATCGCGGAGATGCTGCTAACGAGGAGCCCCCAGGAGATAGTGTCGGGAAGAAGGAGGGCTCAGAGGAGAACCGTAAAGTCGCCCTTCGACGTCGCCGCGAGCCGCGTCCTCACGGAGCCGGAGCCCGTTGACCACGACTCTAGGAGGTATATACTCCTGGCTGTCCTCTCACCACTGAAAGACGGGGAGATCGAGAGACTCATCTACGAGCTGCCCAACGGGGGGAGGAGGAGGTATGCGAACACGGTCTACCTGGTCTTCCCCCGCGACACCAGCAGGGTCCTAGAGATGCTGGGGTTCGCGAAGCAGAGGATAGCCTGCGAGAAGGTTGAGGAGGAGCTCGACCTCCACTATACTGACAGCGAGGTTAGAGAGGTGATGAAGAGCAAGCTGGAGAAGTACTGCAAGGGTGAGGACGGCGTCGAGGGCAAGCTTGCCGTGAACGTGCTCCAGGGGCTCAACACTGTCGCTTACCCCCAATACGACGAGCAGGCCCATAGGAACACGTTCGGCCTAGCACCGACGCTCGTGGCGGACACGCTTGTCGAGAGCGCTACTAGGGCACTCAAGAGTGTTAAGCCGCAGAAGCTGTACGATGACCTAGACTTCGAAATCCTCGACCACCTCCTGTCGAGGATCGGGGTCCACCTCTCCGAGGGGGACTCACCCAAGCCTGTTTCCGACGTGATAGACTACTTCTACTCTAACACGAGGCTACCGATGGCGACCGAAAGAGCGATCGAGGACGCCCTAATAGACGGGGTCAAGAAGCTGATGATAGGCATTAGGAGGGGCGACAAGCTCTTCTACAAGAAGGTCTACGAGTGCCGGTCCGCCCGGGACTGCAAGCCGCCCAGCGTCGACGAGGGGGAGGCTCCGCGAGAGGTCGACCCGAAAGACCTGGTCCTACCCTGGAGGATAGCCCTTCTAGAGCAGGCCGAGAGCCTGAAGGGCGTCCGGGAGGAGAGGATCCCGGGCGGCCTGAGGAGGGTGTGGCACGCCTTCTACCTAGACGGAGAGCTTATCCCCGTCGACCAAGCACTACAACAGCTCGACCCCGACACTCTCCGCTACCTCCCCCTCGTGAGGATCACCGAGATTGTCGAGGAGGGAGTAGACGTCAAGCTCGACAACTACGAAATAACCGCGCTCCCCGGCGAGGAGGTAGCGTTGACCGTGCTAGTCGAGCGCGTCGGAGAGTATAGCGGGGAGATAAGGCTCGAGGCTACCGGGGGAGAGCTGAACAGGAGAACCCTGAGAATAGCCGGGGATAGCGGCTCGGCTAGTGTGGAGTGGAGGATAAGGGCTCCCGAGGAGCCAGGCACCTACAGCTACGAGCTGAGAGTCCTGGGCCCTTCGGGAGAGCAGCTGAGAAGCGCCACCCTAACCCTAATCGTGAGGCCTAAGGGCCGGGAGCGGGCCCGGGGAGCCCCGCCGAGGGGCGCGAAAATATCCCTTATCGAGGTAGAGGTCCCAAAGCTCAACCTAAAGCCCCTCGGAATACTGCGGAGCAAGCTCGGGCCCTGGACAATAGTGGAGAACGCAGAGCTCGAGCTAGAGGCGGAGGAGAACGATGCGAGGCCGAGAATAACGATCTGTCTCAACGGCGTATCCCTCGAAGACCTAGAACGAATATTCCTAGCAGTCGTCCAGCGCTACAACCTGCTCATCAAACGCCTAAGATACAGGATAAGGCTGAGGCCCCGCACAGGCAACTACATAGTGGCGCCCGAGCTCACAGAGGCGGAGGCCAGAGAGCTCGAGAACTACCTAACCTACTACACCCACGAGGGTGACTAGCGTTGGGGCAGCGGGTGGTGCTTCGTTTCTCTGTGAGGCGCTCCGGCCTGAGCAGGCCGGCTGAGTATTTGTACGTCTACTATGGGGGGCGCCGGGTTTTCAGCGCGCGGTGCCCTCGGCCGCTGGTTGAGCGCCTGCTAGAGGAGTATGATGGTTTCGTTGCTAGGAGCCGCTCTGGCAGGACCCTGTACCTGGTGGGCAGGATGGCGGAGAGCGTGGCGAGGCGCGTCATAGTGCTTGCAGCCATAGCATCGTGCACCCGCGACCCCACGCGCCTGCTAGGCGCGGTGCACGCGGTGGCGGCGATGAGCGAGCTCGAAACAATGCTCTGGGCCAGCAAGATCCTCGAGCAACACGAGCAGAGCGGCCACCAGGGTGTCTGCCGTGCCGCAAGAGCAATCAAAACACTCCACAGCCTCGACTAGCCAGGAGGCCCTCCGCCTCCTGGGCGGGGTCCTCCGGGGTTTCGAGCTGCACCCGTTCTTCTTCATCCTGGACCTAGGGGCGAGGGCCGACCCTCCGGTGCTCCCGTTCGCTCACCAGGCGGAGCTTGTCTTCCGGCTGGCCTTCCGCAGGCCGGACCGTGTTCTTGTGGGTGACGAGATAGGGCTTGGCAAGACCGTTGAGGCCATACTTGCTGTCAAGCAGCTGGAGATGAGGGGCGGTGCCCGCAGGGTGCTGCTCCTAGTTCCTAGGATCCTCGTCGAGCAGTGGAGGTCGGAGCTGAAGAGGTTCAACATCAGCGCTACCGTGCTGGAGAGGGACAGGCTCCGCACGCTGGCTAGGAGGGGCTTCCCCGAGGGCTGGTATATTGCTTCGATTGATCTCGTGAAGAGGGACGAGCACCGGTCCGCTGTAACCGGGGTTAGCTGGGATGTTGTGATAGTTGATGAGGCCCACCGGGTCGGCAGGACCGGCTCTGGCAGGGGGAGCATTACGCAGAGGTACAGGCTTGTGGAGGAGCTCGCCCGGCCCCCCGGTAGGAGCGTTATACTGCTCTCGGCCACCCCGCATAGGGGGCACGCGATAGACTATATCTCGAGGCTCAAGCTCGTGGACCCCTACCTGGTGGGGGAGAGGGAGCTCGATAGCGACTACTTCTACATGCTCACTAGGAACGCGATAGTTGTGCGCAGGACCAAGATGGATGTTAACGAGGTCTACGAGAAGAGGGAGATATTTAGGAGGGCAAGGTTTGTCGCGAGGATAATACAGGCGACGCGCGAGGAGGCCGAGTTCAGCGAGCTCCTCTTCGACCTCCTACACGGCATACTGCTGAAGTACTACGACTACGTGGGGGAGGAGCCCAGGGCTGTCCCCCTCACGCTAGCCCTTGTTGCGAAGAGGGCGTCCTCTAGCCCGTACGCGGCGATCCTCACACTTGAGAGGATGCTCCGCAGGAGGGCTCTCGTTGTGAGGGGAGAGGCGTCCACGCTAGAGGAAGCGGCGAAGCTCGACAGCGAGGCCGAGAGCCTGGCCGAGGCCGTACTAGGGGTCGGCTTCGAGGACTACACCCTGGATGAGGAGCCCGACAGTATTATCAACGGGTTCGCCGAGCGGTTCGGCGCACTCCTCGACCGGTCCGCCCGGGAACGCATAGAGCATCTAATCGGCCTCGCCAGGAGAATGAGCGATAGCAGGCTCCTAGGGGTTCAGAAGCTAGTAGAGGAGCATCTAGGGAGGGGCGACAGGATAGTCCTGTTCACAGAGTACAAGGACACTGCGGAATACCTCTACGAGAAGCTCAGCAAGAGCATGCAGGGCATCGCCCGTGAGATGGCTCTCGTGACATCCAAAGGGATAGTCCTCCCGGGCTGGAAGCGGAGGGAGAAGCCGGGGATAGAGGACCTCAAGAGATATCTCCGCCGCGGGCTTATCAAGCTCATTATCTCTACTGACGTCGCGTCGGAGGGCCTTAACCTTCAGGTTGCTAACGTGGTCGTGAACTACGAGCCCACGTGGAGCCCGATAAAGATAGAGCAGCGCCTCGGCAGGGTCTGGAGACTCGGGCAGGAGAAGGAGGTCACGAGCTACACGATATTCCTCTCCTCTAGGATCGACAGGGACGTCCTAGAGGTTCTGTATAAGAAGCTGCTGGCCTGGGGCCGCTCCCTCCACGAGTCGAGGCTCTCCATAGGGGAAGAGGTAGTCATAGACATGATGAGCGAGGAGGGACCCACAACTATCCCCCTAGACGCGGCTAGGGGAACCCCGAAGTATAGCGAGTACAAGGCGATAATAACGTACATAAGCGGGGGGAAGAGGGGGCTCGAGAGGTATGTGCAGAGCATCATAAGCGCTCTCGCATCCCTCAAGAGGAGCCTCGAGAGGGCTGGCCTGACGAGAAGCTCTTTCTCCCGGAGAACGGAGCGCCTCCTAAGAGACGTGCTCGGAGACCTCCGAGGCGAGCCGGCCGAGCGTGTGCTGCGTGAGCTCCTCTCCAGAGCGGCTGAGCTAAGGGGGTCAAGGGTTAAGCGTGTGGGAACGATGATATCCGCGGGTAACATTCTAGTCGAGGACAACGCGAGCGGGTACTACACGGGGCTGAGAAGCCTACTCCCCCGCCCCGATGATAGGCCTAGGCCCGTCTATATTGTGTCGTCAGCAAAGATAGAGGGCATCCGAGAGCTTCACCTCTTCCGGGTCACAATCAGCTTCGAAGGAAAGCCGGTCTACTCAGAGACGGTGGGAGTAGGCCTGGGAGGGTCCACGAGGCCGATAAGGGGTAGGAAGCTCCTCGAGATCCTCGCCGAGGCCCTGTCACCCAGCGCTCTCGAATCGGCGGCCTACGAGTACATGATTCCTGAGAGGTCGATGAAGAGCCTAGCGGCTGCCGCCTCGAAGCCCGTGCTAACACGTGTGGCTAGGGCTGCAACAGAGGAGATCATAAACTACGTCAGCAAGACGGAGGAGAGAAGCCTAAGCCTGCCCCATAGCGAGTGGCGCCCGAGAAGCCTTGGTGAGTTTAGGGATAGTGTCGAGTACATAGGGACCATAGTGTTCACTACATCCCAGACGGTCTCGCCGGAAGGGAGCCCTCCGCCGATCAGGGTGAAGGAGGTGGAGGACGCGGCCATGAGGATAGCTATGGATTACGAGAGGAGGATGGGCCGCATACCTAGGGATGTGAGCATGGAGGAGCACTTCGACATCCTAAGCATGGACCCGCGGACCGGCGAGACCCGCTACATAGAGGTGAAGGGGAAGTCCGGGCTAGACCTCAGCATAGAGCTGACAGAGGCCGAGTTCCAGCTAGCCAAGGAGAAGGGCGGAGAGTACTGGCTCTACATAGTGTACGGCATCGGGACCGGAGAGCCGAGGCTCCTAGCGGTCCGTGACCCTGCAAACAGTATGAGGTGGAGAGAGGTCAGCGTCAAGAGGTACAGGCTCAGCCCGGAGTAGCTCCCGGGGCTGGGCGGCCGCGGATGCTGCCTACTCGGTCTTCCTAGTCTCCGAGGCGAGCTTTGCAGCGATCTTTTCGAGGACCTCATCGTCAGCTGTAGGGGAGGAGGGTTCCGCCCCGGTTTTCTGAGCCTCCTTTCCAGGAGGCTCCTCGAGCTCGCCGCTCGCAGCTTTGCGGAACTCCCAGAGTGCTTGGCCTAGGCCTCTTGCTAGGGCCGGTAGCTTGGTTGGACCTAGTAGTAGCAGTATTATGAGCAGTATTATTAGGGGTTCGTAGCCCTGGAGAAATGCGCCCAACGCGGTCCCCCGGGCTGTCTAAGGT
>WAOS01000039.1 GCA_015521185.1 Desulfurococcales archaeon
TATATGTCCACAGGGATTATCTGCCAAGGCCTCACAATATTGTAGCTATTGTAGAATATCCCGCCGTCCAGAGCGCAAGCTCCCATAGCGATAGCGAACTTTGGCTGGGGCATCTGCTCCCAGACGAGGCGAACGGCGCACGCCATCTTCTTGCTCACTGTCCCCTCAATAATTATCATGTTAGTCTGGCGTGGGCCAACCCATGGAAGGGCTCCATGCTGCTCGTTATCGAACCTGGGGCTCCAAGCAGCTGCGAACTCACAACCACAGCAGCTCGTGGTAAGGTGGACTGGCCATAGCGAGAAGGCTGTGCCCCAGTCAACAAGCTTGCCCAGCCTCAGCTTACCCATAACTATCTTCCTAGCGTTCTTCGCCGCTACGTCGAGATTCCCGACGTAGACCTTCCCCTCTTCACCGTTACCCTTCAATCCCAAGCACCTCCCTCCTAATCCTGCGGGCCAGGCTCTCAGCCTCTCCTCTCGACTCGTTCACCGCATAGAGCGTTAGGGGCACATAGAGCACGAAGAAGAGGCCGAAGAGAAGCAACATCGTGTCTAGAAGAGGCCCCCTGGCTAGGGAGATTATCGCGAGGATTATCACTGCGGGCTCAACCGCTAAGAATATGATTAGAAAACCTAGGTACTGCATTGAGAGCCTCTTCCTCACGTCTTTGTCTCGCGAAGGATTACCCGCATCGTACCTCCAGTACTTCCACTCCTCCTTAGCTGCTATCTCGCTAGCCGCTCTAGTGAGTCTCTCTAGGAATATTACAACTGCGATCATAACAACTATAAGAATTATTGGTAATACGATAAGCCCTGACATCGACTTTACCAGGGGGTCGCCCATAAGATTCAGTATATCCACCTCGCCGCACCTCCACCCGCGGGGGCGGGTGTTATTCCTGTATCACCACGCCTCCCAGGTATACTCTCTTGGCCAACGAATATCGTGTTAATACGCTTATGGCCATATATGCTCATGTGCACTTTCTTATAAACCGGTGTCTAACTATTGGAGATAAGATCGGTTAGAATTATGGTTATGAGAAGGAAAAGAGTTGGTTAGCTAGGGACCTATGAGGTCCTTTATGTCGGGCGGGTTCGGCGGCAGGCCCTTCCTCTGCCTTATCTTCTTTATCAGCTCGGGCAGCATCGAGTCGGGGACTGGAGCCCACCTGCTGAACTCGACTCCCCAGAATGCCCTGCCCGCGGTGGCGCTCCTGAGCTCGGCGGCTAGGTCGAAGCTCTCCGCGACAGGCACCTCCGCGATGACTCTAGCCATCATTCCCTGGCTTAGGACCTCTAGTATGCGGCCCCTCTTCCTCGCGATAATGCTTGCGATGTTGCTTACGTACTCCATCGGCGTCCTTATGTCGAGCTTCTGTAGTGGCTCTAGTAGCGTTGGCCTCCCGCTCAGTATGCCAGCCCATATGGCGTTTCTAACTGCGGGGTAGATCTGTCCGGGTCCCCTGTGCACGGGGTCCTCGTGGATCACTGCGTCGTGGAGTACTACCTTTATGCCCCTGACAGGCTCGGCGGCGAGCGGGCCCTCCTTGGTTGCTAGCCTGAAGGCTGCGAGTATGGTGTCCTTGACCTCGCGAAGGTGCTGGACTCCAGTGGTCTTATCTACGAAGACGTTGATTCCCTCGTCTATGGCCCAGATCCTCCTCGCCTCGTCGTAGTCCCAGCCGGCCTTGTCGCGCAGTATCTTTGCCCTCTCCTTCGGGTCCATGTTCTCAGTTATCACTCCCTTCTGTATGAGCTCTATCGTCTCCTCGTTGAGAGGCGCGACGCTAATGTAGAACTTGTTGTGCTTGTTCGGGCTCTTGCCCTCGAAGACGGGGCTCTCAGCCCTCACCGTTTCTCTGTACACAACTATCGGCGGGCTAGCCTTGACCTCGATACCATAGTTCTCCTTCAGTAGGGTGAGCGCTATCTCTAGGTGGAGCGGGCCCATTCCAGATATCAGGTATTCCCCAGTCTCCTCGTTGATCTTCACTACTAGGTTTGGATCCTCTATTGTGAGCTTCCTAAGGGCTTCTATCATCTTCGGCAGATCCTGTATCCTAACCGGCTCTACAGCTATGGTCACCACAGGCTCGCTTACATAGCGGAGCTGCTCGAAGGGCGCTGCCTGGTCGACGTACTTGGGATCTACAACCGTCTCGCCAGCCCTGACATCGTTCAGCCCTAGGACTGCTCCTATGTTGCCAGCGGGGATCCTCTTGGTAACCTCCCTGAACGGCCCCATGTAAAGGCTTACCTGGAGGATCCTGCCTTTGGTTCCAGCACCTAGTAGGTATACCTCCTTGCCCTGCTCTAGAGTACCGGAGAACACTCTTCCAGTAGCGACGAGACCCGTCTTCTCGACGCGCACGTCGTTTATGAACATCACCAGCGGACCGTTGGGGTCAGCGTTTAGCAGGGCCTGGCCTAGCTCCGTGTTGAGGTCTCCCTTCCATATCTTGGGTATCCTATACTTCTGCGCCTCCCTCGGGTTGGGGACGAACCTGACGACCATGTCGAGTATGGTCTCGTGGACAGGCATTATCTTGGCGAGCTTCGCTATCTCCTCCTTCTTCCCGCTCTCGTAGGCCTTAATTATCTCCTGGAAAGTTACACCCTTCTTCTTAACCATCGGTATGCTGATGCCCCACCTGTCCTTTGCGCTACCGAATGCCACAGTGCCCTCAGCAGGGTTGAGCTTCCACTTCTTCCTGAACTGCGGCTCCGCATACATATCGATAAGGTTGTTAACATCTCTAATTATCTCGATGAACCTCTCCTGTATCTTCTCCGGAGGGAGCTTTAGCTC
>WAOS01000040.1 GCA_015521185.1 Desulfurococcales archaeon
GCAATATTCTTCGCTCCTTTAAGATCTCCTCGGAGGTCTATCTCGCGCCCCCGTCTGAGGATTTCCTAGAAGCCCGGAGCATTCATCCTAGTGATTTGCTAGGATTATATTTGGGCGCGGGGACCCGCGCATGGTGCCGCGGCCGGGATTTGAACCCGGGTCACGGGCTCGAGAGGCCCGCATACTGGGCCGGGCTATACTACCGCGGCTACTCTCCCGCGCCCGCCTCATGAAATTCTGGGGCGCCCCTTTTAGTCTTTTCCTCGAAGAGCCAGCGGGCAGCCTCAAAAACAATTATGGCCTGGACAAAGTCAATGTTAACTGAGCTATGGTTAGCGCTACGCTCAATTATTACGAAGGGGAGAACTAGTGGGTGCGAATAGTAGGAGGCGACCGCTCCGAAGTGGAGGGAGGCCATAGAAATTACGGTGAGAAGCCTGAGCTTGACGTCGTCGCTTATAGTGGATGATGCGAGGTAGAACGCTAGGAGGAGCCACATTACTATGCTGGCAAGCTCGGGGCTACCGCTGAGTCCGAGGGTGGCGAAGATCAGGATTAGGAATAGTGCAACAACTACGTATACCGATCTCGGCACTCCAGGCCCAGAGCTGTAAACCTCCCCCCCGCTTGCGAGATCGCTCATCTCGGGCGACCAGGCCACTCCTTGGTCGTGCGGGCACCCGTATAAGTTAAGTGGTTTCTAGAGGGCGTAATCTCGGGTGGCGCGGACCGGTGGTACGTGTTGGATAGGGAGCTCAAGCCTAGGATAAGGGAGAAGAGATGGAAGCCGGAGTTCGAGCTGGAGCTTCTGCGTAAATGGGATGAGGAGGAACTCTACAAGCCCAGCTTTGACCCAGAGGATCCCAGGGAAGTGATAGCTATAGATACACCTCCCCCATATGCTAGCGGTAAATGGCATGTCGCGGGGGCAGCCCACTATGCCCAGATAGATATGATAGCTAGGTACTTCCGCTTGAAGGGGTACAACGTGATTGTACCATTCTATGCCGATAGGAACGGGCTCCCGGTAGAGGTGCAAGTCGAGAAAACCAAGGGTGTCTATGCGCATGAGCTCGCAAAGACCCCCGAGGGGAGGGAGAGATTCCTTAACATGTGCAAAGAATTCCTGGACAAGGCTGAGCAGGAGATAGTTGCTGTGTGGAGGAGGATGGGCTGCTCTTTCGACTACTGGCGTGAGGGGACTGATAGTCCGAAGTATAGGACTCTCACCCAGGCTACTTTCATTGAGCTCTACAAGCGCGGCCTGATATACGAGGATGAGCGGCCGGTCCGCTGGTGCCCCAGATGTAGGACTACACTCGCAGAGGCCGAGATAGAGTATGTCGAGAAGGAGGGATTCCTCTACTACATAAAGTATAGGGTCAAGGAGACAGGCGAAGACCTGGTCGTAGCCACTACCAGGCCAGAGCTGCTCGCCGGATGCGCAGCGCTAGCGTACAACCCTGAGGATGAGCGCTACAAGAAGTATAAGGGAATGACTGCTATAGCCCCGATATACGGGCACGAGGTCAAGATAGTCGAGCACCCATCGGTCGACCCCAGCTTTGGTACGGGACTAATGATGATCTGCAGCTTCGGAGACGAAAACGATATACGCCTATTCAACGAGTTAGGCCTGAAGCCGAAGAGACTCATAAACCCTGACGGAACGATGACTGAGGAAGCCGGACCGTTGGCCGGTCTCTACGTCGAGGAGGCTAGGAAGAAGATCGCTGAGCTTCTAGAGAAGGAGGGGTACCTCGTTAAGAAAGAGAGGATAATCCATAAAGTGCCCGTCTGCTGGCGATGCAAGACGCCTCTCCAGATAATCTATAGGAAAGAATACTTCCTCAAGCAGCTCGAGTACAAGAACAAGATCAAAGAGATCGCCGCAAAAATCGTCTTCCGCCCGGAGATGCATAGGAAGAAGCTCTACGACTGGATAGATAGCATAACCATGGACTGGCCCATTTCGAGAGACCGGTACTATGCCACAGAGATCCCCCTATGGCACTGTAAGGAGTGCGGTGCGAAGCTGCTCCCCGAGCCAGGAAAATACTATAGGCCCTGGAGGGATGAGCCGCCCTGGGATAAGTGTCCGGTCTGTGGCGCGCCAAAGGAGAAGCTTGAGGGCGAGAAAAAGGTATTCGATACGTGGTTCGATTCCAGCATAAGTGTCCTATACGTGACCCAGTGGCGCAGGAATCAGCGGTTCTTCGAGAAGGCATTCAAGAACACGCTGCGCCCCCAGGGACAGGACATTATAAGAACGTGGCTCTACTACTCTCTCCTCCGCGTCTACCAACTTCTCGGGAAGCCCGCGTTCCGCTGGGTGCGCATAACCGGTATGGGCCTGGACCCGCGGGGGAGGCCCATGCATAAGTCTCTCGGAAATGTGATCGACCCAGACCCAGTGCTTGAGAGCTATGGAGCTGACGCGTTCAGGTACTGGGCGGCCGTGGCGTCCAGGCTTGGCTATGATTACAGGTATGATGAGAAGAAGGTTAAGACCGGTAGAAACTTCGCAACCAAAATATGGAATCTAGCGAGGTTCGCCTCCGCGTTCCCCTTCCCCGAAGACGCGGATCTAACGGTTGTTGACAAGGCATTCATAGCATTGCAGGATGAGTACCTCGAGAAGGCCGACAAGGCATACTCAGAGCTCGACGTGTACGACCCGACTAATCTCATATACGAGTTTGTCTGGGACATCTACGCTAGCCATTACATAGAGCTAGTTAAGAGCAGAGCGTACAATAGGGAGTCCCAGTACAGCGAGGAAGAGCAAGCAGCCGCCTGGAGATCCATACATCTCATGCTGCGCAGGAGCCTGATAGCCCTCAGCCCAGTGATGCCCTTCGTAACAGACTATGCATTCAGAGAGCTATACGGGGAAAGCGTGCATAGGCAGCGGTGGCCTAAGCCAGAGACTAGCGATGAGAGGGAGAAGCTAGCCGGCCTCGCGAGGAAAATCATAGCGGCCAACAAAGCCATATGGCAGTACAAGAGGGAGAAGGGCCTCAAACTGTCCGAGCCACTCACGGATACCTTGTATGTGGACGACGATCTTGCTATCGCGGCACGCGAGCTAGCTGACATGCACAAGACCACCATCAAGCCGGTCCGAGAAGCTAGAGCTGACCTAGCGGAGATAGGCCCCGGAGTATATATTGAGAGGCGCTAGCCGCGGAGCCACGTTTTGTCCTCTCACAATAACAACGCACCCACTTTCTGGGTGGTAGCAGTTGAAAGTGGAGATAGTGTCTAGGAGGCGCGACAAGATAAGGGTTAAGCCGGAGAGCGAGGAGGATTTGTGGACGCTGCGGAACATAATCAGGCCTGGCGACTATGTTAAGGCTAGGACCGTGAGAGACGTCTCCTTCAAAGGTGCGACGAGAAAGGAGAAGAGGCCCATAGTTGTGAAGGTGAGAGTTAAGGACGTAGGGTTTCAAGCGTTCACCGGTAGGCTGAGAATATTTGGGGTGATAGTGGAGGGCCCCGAACAGTATGGCGTGAAGGGTAAGCACCAGGCAATAACTGTAGTGCCCGGGATGGAGATAATCCTCGAGAGGGAGGGGGGCTGGAGCGACGCTGTTTTGAAGAGGCTGCAAAGCTCGGGCCCGAGGGGTAAGGCTGTGCTAGCAGCGGTGGATTACGACGAGTACGCTATTGCTGTCCTAGCTGTCCACGGGTACAAGGTGGTCGTGGACGAGAGCCTTCATCTCCCAGGCAAGGACGACCCTAACAGGGACCAAGCCCTCTCCCAGGCTATAGCGAGGATAGCCAGGGAGATAGTGGATACCGCGAAACGGTTCGGCGCAGACCTAGTGGTAATAGGAGGGCCCGGACCGCTCAAGCACGAAGTCGCCTCGAAAGTGAGGGAGCTGAGCCAGCACCTCAAGATACACACAGACGACCTTGCAATGGGCGGCAGAAGCGGGCTCATGGAGATGCTGCGAAGGCCGACACTAGACGCTCTGCTCAGGGAGTATGCCGTAGTAGCGGCCGAGAGGGTGCTCGAGGAAGCTATGAAGACCGCGGCTCGTAACCCGGAGCTGGTAGCCTTCGGCCTCGATAATGCCCTCAGGGCGGGGGAGATCGGTGCAATAGCTAAACTCCTAATCATTGATAGCCTCATATACTCCATCGAACCGGAGGTCAGCGAGAAAGCGGAGAGGCTCCTGGAGCTAGCCGAGAAGTATCGTGCAGAGATATTCATGGTTCCAGAGGACTCGCCCGTGGGCGAGAAGCTTAAGCCCCTCGGAGGAGTGGTCGCGATACTCCGCTTCCCTGCGGCTCAGTAGCGCCGGCCCGGCCCCATCCCGCCAAGCAAGAGCGCCCGGGCGAGTCGGCTCGCCAGGTGTCATCATAGCCGCCGGGTCTCGCATAGGAATGCGCCAGAGTATTTATCCCGGGTCGCCAACGAAATTTCGAGTAGTATTGCCTCGAAGCGGAGGTGGCCGAAGTGCCCGAAAAGATTGTTGGTTACGTTCTCATTATCACAGATGTTGGGAAAGAGCATGACGTCGCCACCACTATCAAGAGAAAGTTTAGCGGTGAGGTCACAGAGGCTGTCCTAACATATGGGATATACGATATAGTTGTCAGGTTCGAGGTTGATAGTTTTATGAAGAGCAACGAGATTGTCTCATTCATAAGAGAAGTGCCGGGCGTGAGAAAAACGGAGACGCTAATCGGCTTCCCCGTCGAGTCTTAAGGCACGAGCGATTTCACGCGCGATCCTCCGGCCAGGTATTGCTATAATGTTTCCAGCGCTAACCACACGGTCAACAGGAGTGTTTACCTCGTTCCCTCTCTCATCAATAACGACTCCTCCGCACTCCCTCACAATACCCGTGGCAGCCGCGATATCAACGTTCCTAAGCTTGCTCCTCAGGTCGACAAAGGCTGTTCCCCTGCCGATCCCCGTGTATGCTATCTCTAGGGCCGCGCTTCCCAGGCTTCTCACCTTGTAGCCCCCGCCGAGAGAGGCTACTAGTGCCGCTACCTTCCTAGCGGCGTCGGGATGATCTATGTAGACGTATACAAACTTCTCGGGCGGGCGAAGAGGTGTTAGGGGGGCGTTTCCGCGGAAGCAACCTCTTCCTCTGGCAAAGGATATGGGGTCCCCGTAGAATATTGGTGCTACTACTCCTGCCAGGCCCTGAGCTATTGTTCCTCCCGTAGGGACCGCTGCGATAGAGACCGAAGCCCACGATATGCAGTTTAGATAGTTCTTACTGCCGTCGAGCGGGTCAACAACAATGGTGAGATCCCCGCTGCCTAGGACCCCTCTCTCCTCCGTTACTATACGGACCGGTCCGAGCTCCTCTCGGAGAGCCCCGATTATGTAGTCCTCAGCTACAATATCAGCGACGACAGTCTCGCCTCCGACGCTTCTCGAAAGCTCGGGCTCCGTGCAGGCTACATCCCTAAGGTAGGCTGCAGTCTCGGACGCGATGCGAGTTATGATCTTTCTAAGCTCCTCAGTA
>WAOS01000041.1 GCA_015521185.1 Desulfurococcales archaeon
TAACATTAGTGATATTATTATTGATATTGTCTTGATGTCTATGTATGCTAGTGTTTTCCTCGGCAGGCTCCTATCGAGTAAGGAGAGAGCTAGGTAGAGGAAGGCTAGGGATGCTAGGAGCTTCTCCTCGCCTATGAACTCTCCTATTCTTTGGGCTGCATGCTTCGCTGCTTTCTCCATTGCCATGCTCTATCGTGCCCCGTCACTGAGGGGGTCTTAGGGTGTGGTGTCCCTGGTCATGCTTCCCCCGGCGGTGTCCACTTCTTAATTAGTCTCACGCGGTGCTTCGAGGCTATCTCGTCCCATACCTTCTTGTTGAGTATGCATCCGGGGTCTGGGCCTAGCGGGTCTCCCGTGTAGGCGTAGGCCCTGGCCCTGCAGCCGCCGCAGACGTAGCGGTAGGGGCATTTGCCGCAGAAGCCGTGGAGTTTGTCCCTGTCTCTCAGCTGCTGGAGTAGCGGGTTCTGCGTCCATATTTCGGTGAAGCTCTTCTCCCTCAGGCTCCCAACCTTGATCGGGAGGAATACGCAGGGGGTCATGTCGCCGTTCGGCTGTATCGCAGCGTATATCCTGCCGGCGCCGCAGCCGCCTATGAACTCTGCGAGCGCCCTCACTATGCGGTCGTTGCCCATGTAGAAGTGTGTCGGCGCCACCTCTTGGCCGCCGCTCAGCTGTAGTGCCACGCGCGCGTACTGGGGGGCGGTGCTGAGTATTTCGAAGGGCCTCCGCTTGTTTTCCTTGTAGAGGGTGCGGAGGAGCTCCTCCCTCTCCTCGGGTGTTAGGTCTATGTACGCGTTCTCCTCTCCCCTGCCCACCGGGACGAAGTTGAAGAATATGACTCTCTGGACCCCGATCTCCTCCGCGAGGTCTAGGATATCCTCTACCTCGTCTATGTTAACCTTAGTTATAGTCACAGCCATTCCATTGCTAACTCCCAGCTCCACAGCATTCCGGAGAGCCTGCACCGCCTTCTCCCAAGCACCGGGGACCCCGCGGAACCTGTCGTGCTTCTTAGGCTTCGCGCTGTCCACGCTAACCTCGACATAGCGCACGCCGGCCTTGACAGCCTTTTCTAGGAACTCCTTCTTCGCGAAGCGCGTCCCGTTCGTGGCTACGGCCACGTATATGCCGCGGCTGCTGAGCTCCTCGACTATGCGTAGGAAGTGCGGGTGTATCGTGGGTTCTCCACCGCTCAGAGCTACCGCCGCGACCCCTGCCCTGTCGAGCTCGTCCACCACGTGTAGCTTCTCCTCCAGGCTCAGCTCGTCCGGAGTGGGCTTATCTGCCCTCTGATAGCAGTGGATACACCTGAGGTTGCACATGTTTGTGAAGTTCCACACTATTAGGAACGGTGCTGGGAGCTTCTGGGGAACGGTGACACCATACATTGCAAGGCCTCGGAACACGAGAGCTATTCCCCTGCGGACCGCCGGGTCCTGGAGAGCCTTCCTAGCATGATCCCAGTCGCCCCGGAGGAGCCACACGCCTGCCCGGACTGTTAAGCGCATGAGCAGGCTCGCGAACCTAGCACCGAGGGGGCACGAGACCGTCTCCCCAGCCAGCTGGCTTAGAGCGTGGTAGACCAGGCTAGCCTTAACCTCGCGGTCCCCATACTTACACTCGGCTTCCCTCGCAGCGCCGCGGAGGAGGGCCCTGACAACGGGGTTCCCGAATAGGAGGCGCACGCCTGCTAGCATGCTGCCTAGCCCGCTCTTTCCCTCCTTCTCCGCGAGAGCCTCCTCAATGGGCTCTATACCCTCCATCCTAGCCCACCACTAACTCGTCACCTCCCACGAGAAAGTATAGGGCGTGCTGTACATTGCTCGGTGCAGCACACATTGATAGAATGTAGATGAATTGAAACGCTCCCAGAAACACAGTAGGAGCATGTTGGTAAGAGCGATAAATCAGCGGTGCCCACATACTGGCCGGTTAGCCCCTACACATCACTCCGTCGGCTGGGACCTAGTGCCGCGGCCCCGGGCGAAGAGCCTCCTAAATAGTGGGCTTACCTTAAAGAGATCCTCTAGGCTTAGAGGAACTCTCGGGAGCACGATCCCCAGAGGTGTCCATGCGCGGACGAGCCTCAGGGCTACAGACTCCATGCAGTCGATTCGCCCCCACGCCGCGTTGACAACGCAGTCAACAAGCTGCTCCACAAGTTTCCTCGTCTCGGGGGACTGGTAGAGGAGCAGTAGAAGCCTGGGCGCGCCAATGCTCAGCACAAGCTTGTCCTCGTGCAGCCCCTCCAGGTAGAGGAAGAGCATGTGGCTCTTAGGCGCGAACTCAACCTCGAGTCCCCTCCTCCTAACCTCTGAGACCTCCTCCGGGTCTAAGGGCACCCTGACGCCCTCCCAATTAACCTCGTATAGGGGGCCCTCCCTATGCTCGAGCCTCACCCTAAAAGTTGTCTTCCTATACTTGTAAAGTACGATTGTCGCGCCATTAGACCTCTTGGCGTGGGCCCAGAACCTCCTCACCTTGTACTGTCCGGCGCCCACAGCTTCTAGGAGTCCCGTGGTCACTATGGGCACGTCCACGCATCTAAGGCCGAGACTGGTGCAGGCCTCAGCTAGGAGAAGAGCCGCTCTAGCACCCAGCTCGATGTCCAGAGGATCGAGGCCGGCCAAGCCTGCAGACACCGTTTGCACCAAATTGTTATTCGCAAGGTAAAATATTCCGGGGAACCGCCGGGATAACACTGGGAGACCTCATATACGGGTCCCCCGCTCCGGTCCGCTCGGGGGGCTAGCTGTTGAGCAGTTGCGGGGTGATCGCGAACCACTACCCCTTCATCCTAGTCACACTCATACTCCCCGCAGTCCCCACCCTCTACATAACTGCCGGCCACCTATACTCTGCCGCCCGATACGGCCGCCTAAGCCACCGGGGGGAGCAGCTAACAGTTTACAGTGTAATCCTCATCCCCGTGATAATTATTCTCGGGGCCGCCTTCTTCAAGGCAGCATACGACTACACATATCTGCGTGGCGCAGTAGTAACGCCCGAGGGCCAGGCGGTTGTGGCGTGGAAGAGCATATCAACGCCCGAGGACGAGGCCCTACTGCGAGCCATAACTAGATGCCTATCCTACTACTATCTCCTGGCCGGCTTCGAGCTCGGGCTCGCCCCCATCCTTGTAGCGCTCCGGAAGTACACGGACTCGTGGCTCCTCCACCTCGCGGCGCTAGTCGCGGGCCCGCTCATGTTCATCGGCCTCGAGACGCTCCCAGTCAAGAGAATGTACTACGCCTATGCCTACGCCAAGACCAACAGCATAGCCCCGGGCACGACCCCCTTCTCCGCAATCGTGTGGCCCGCATGGTCGAGCAGGCTCCTCCTAGGACTAGCCGCTGGGCTGGCCGCGGCGGGCTCGGCCATCGCTATCGTAGCGGTACTAACGCGGGGGAGGGGGAGAGTATAGGGCTGGCCTCACTTGCTCGGGAGGAAACGCCTTATGATCCTTGCGAAGAGCGGGAGGTTCCTAGTCTGCACCCACACCCTTCCGGGCCCCCTAGCCTCTACAACGAGCCCCTCACCGCCGAAGATCGCCGACTTTAGGCCGCCCCACTTCTTAACCTTCCACGAAACGCTACTATCCAGGGCTACGAAGTGCATGTTGTCGACGGTTACCTTCTCCCCCTCGCCTAGCTCGATCATGCGTATCGCCCCGTAGCTGTTTATGAACACGGTTCCACGGCCGCTCGCCTTTGTCCAGATGAGCTCTCCCTCAGCTAGGAGGCCCTTCAGCCCTTTCCAGGCTGTTGAGACCTCGATATTCCCTATGTGGGCGAGGTAGCTGCCGTCCTGTATGACTAGGGAGCCGCCGTCCAGCTCGACAGCCGCTATATCGCCGGGAGTGCTCGGGGCTATCCAGACCTCAGCGCTTGACTTAGCGGTTATCGTGTTCATGAAGAAGCTCTCTCCCCCGAAGAGGGAGCGGGCGAGACCCTTGAGGAATCCCCTGCTAGAAGTCTTTATCTCCACATCGCCCTTGTGCATCATGTAGGATCCCGGCTCCACCACGACGCTCTCGCCCGGGCTCAGGCTCACAATGAGGACGGAGTAGGCCGGGGAGCCCTCTATTCTATAACTCACCATTACTTTATCACCTCTGATAAAATAATTGGCTTCCAGGGATAAATGTGTGTTCCGCAGTCACTTCACTAGTGTTAGCAGTATCTCGA
>WAOS01000042.1 GCA_015521185.1 Desulfurococcales archaeon
GGTTATCTTCACCCCGCGCCTCCAGCGTAGGGCGTGGATTGCGTCAAGCCTCCTCTCCACGGGCACGCGCCACTCGCTAAAGTCGGGGTAGATCGGCTCGGCTACCACACCTTCTGGCGGCTGCTCGATCCTGGCACCTGCCGGCTCGAGCCTGACCGTTGGCTCTACGCTCGGCTTGTACGGGGGGCTGGCAGGGCTTGTTGCGTATTCCATAGTGGCGGCCGCTGCGAATGCCTTCCAGTCAGTATAGTATGGGTGGACTGGAGAGTCTCTAATCCTCTGATCGGGGAGGCGCTGGGCGAGCCCTTCTAACTCCTCTCGGGTGAGGGGCTTAGCCAACGCCGCCGAGCCTCGCGAACTCAATCTCAATCACCCTCCTCAAGACTGAGGCGTACTCGAAGGGTAGGTCCGCCATGACGTCTTCGAGGAATCCCATCACAAGCAGGCTTGTCGCCTCCTGCTCCGTGAGTCCCCTCTGCTGAAGGTAGAAGAGCTGGTCCTCGCCTATCCTGCCAGTGGTGGCCTCGTGGGTTACCTGGGCAGTGGGCTCGTCCACCTGGTTATGCGGGTAGGTGTAAGCTATGCTCCTGTCGTCGAGGATAAGCGACTGGCACTCGACATGCGACCTAGCCCTCTTGGCGCCCCGTACTACGCGGACGAGCCCTCTGTAGATGTTGACGCCGCCGTCAACGCTTATGCTCTTGTTGACTATCCTGCTCCTTGTGTCGGGTGCGAGGTGTATCATTTTGCTGCCGCTATCCTTAATGTAGGGACCCTTTGCAAGCTGTACTACAATACTCGAGCTCGACGCCCCACGGCCCCGGAGTATGGTGGAGGGGTAAGTGTAGGTTATCTTACTCCCTATGCTTCCCTCGATCCAGTCTATCCTCGCGCCCTCTTCAGCTATCCCCCTCTTGTTGTTGAAGTTGATCACGTTCCGGCTCCAATTCTGTATGGTTGTGAACTTGACCACGGAGTTCTTGTGAGCGTATATCTCCACCATGCCGTCGTGGAAGCTGTAGCCCTTGAACATGGGCGCACTGCATCCCTCTATAAAGTGTATATAGCTACCCTCGTCGGCAACTACAAGAGTATGCTCGAACTGGGCCTCGAGGCTCCGGCCTATGAGGAAGAAGGCCTCTACGGGCTCGTATATCTTTACACCCTTCGGGACATACACGAAGGCCCCGCCGCTCCACAGGGCGACGTGGAGGGCGGCGAACTTGTGGTCGGAGGGCGGGAACACCCTAGTGAAGTACTTCTTCACGAGGTCGGGGTAGCGCCTCACCGCCTCCTCCATCGGAAGCATTATGACGCCTTTCCTCTCGAGGAACTCCTTGACCTTATGGTATACGGTTTCGCTCTCAAACTGGACGCTCAGGCCGGAGAGTAGCTTGGCCTCCAGCTCTGGTATGCCGAGCTTCTCGTAGTACTCGCGAATCTCCTTGGGGAGTTCCTCCCAGCTCTCTACGGGTTGGTCTACCTCTGGCTTTACATAGTGGGCCAGCTCGTCTAGGTCTATCTCCTCGACACCTAGAACCCAGTTAGGGGTAGGGAGCTTCTCGAAGAGCTCCAGGGCCCGGAGGCGGAGGCGTCTCATCCAGTCGGGCTCCTTCTTGACTCTCGAGATCTCCTCGATTAGGCTCCTGCTAATCCTGCCCCGGAACTCTATTTTAGCACGGGTTGGGGAGGCGTAGCCTAGGATCTCCTCTGGGAGCCTCTCGGGGAGAAGGCTCCTAGCGCTCTCCACTGCACATCACCCCCTCTACGCCCGCGCGACGGCCGTGTAGCCCTTCTTCTCAATCTCTTCCGCCAGCTCCGGGCCTCCTCTAGCAGCGACTCTCCCATCGAGTAGGACAGTCACACTATCGGGCTTCACGTACTGCAGGAGCCTCGCGTAGTGGGTGATAAGGAGTATTCCCTTGCCTGAGTCGCGGAGCTCCTTTATTATCGAGGCAACAATCCTCACACCGTCAATATCGAGGCCCGAGTCTGGCTCGTCGAGTATGACGATCTTAGGGTCAAGCACGAGCGCCTGGGCCACTTCGGCTCTCTTCTTCTCCCCGCCACTAAAGCCCACGTGCAGTTCCCTCTGAGCATACTCTGGTCCAAGGCCAACCTTCTGGAGAGCCTCCACAAGCTTCCGGAATATCCGGGGATCCGCCGCCCTGCTAAGGCTCTCAACGCCCATCCTCTTGTTAACTGCGGCGACGACGAGGCTGCTCAGCCTCACACCGGGTAGCGGTGGAGGCTCCTGGAACCCCAGGAAGATGCCCTTAAGTGCCCTCTCCTCGGGCTCCAGGTCTACTATGCTCTCACCCTCGACAAGTATATCGCCTTCCACAACCTCGTAGCCGGGCCTCCCGGCTATGGTGTAGGCTAGGGTGCTCTTCCCACTACCATTCGGGCCCATCACAGCATGTACCTCGCCCGGCCGAAGCGTTAAGTTGACTCCCTTCAGCACTCTTTTCCCTTCAACGTCCACGTGGAGGTCCCTGATCTCCAGCAGCTCGGGCACAGTGCACCACCCATACCATTAACGCCGTTAACTCCCAGCTACCCCTGCCAATCGGCCTATTTAAGACTTCACTACAATCAGCGCGATCCAATCACCCACCACGGCAGGCTAGCGACAGCACTGCAGCCAGGAACACCAGCGCCGCAAGCGTGGCATGGGACGCAACCACTGGCGGTCTATCGCTGTAAAGCCTACCCTCGGGGGTTATGACGCTCCTAGACACCCTCCCAGCATTGAAAGCTGCGATCAGGGCGACCACATCCAATACGTGGGGTCTTCCGGCAAACACTAGCCCAATAGCGTAGATGGCGGCGTAGAAGAGATTCTCAGCAACGAGGAACGCTGGCAAGTCCGCCACAAAGTTTATCCCAATATAGGCGACAACCAGTAGACCCATCAGCAGCCTCAAGAGGGTTAGGCACCACCCCACGCCGACCCACCTGAGCCGGCTAGCGACAGTACCCCGGGATTAAGCCCCCGCCTAGACCCTGGGAGGGCCTAGGGGCTGGGGATGGAGAGCGGCAACTGCCCGTGCGAGGGTATGGAGAAATGGGATCTAGCGCTCTGCCTCGCACCGCCTAGGGGAGAGTACGAACTAGAATACTCTGTAGGGCCGGGGACGCGCCTAGTAGTCAACCGCGACGGCGTCTTCCTACGCCAGACCAGGCCCCCGGAGGCGCTGCCATTCATGGAGACCATCGAGAGGAGGGTCGGTTGGGATGCCCTCGAGGCAAAGGGGATAGATGCCGCTAGGGTCGTATGCGATTCCATTAGGGCGCTGGAGAGGGCGGCTGCTTCGGGGTCCCGCTACGCCCGCTCGTTGCTCGAGGCCTGTTCTAGCATCATATCGCTCCTCAGCCGCGAATGCCTAGGGGGTGAGGATGGTGGGGAAGGTTAGAGTGAGGTATCTTGGCTACTTATCGGAATATGCTGGCGGGAGGGAGCTAGAGGTAGAGGTAGGCGGCGGGGCCAGAGTCATTGACGTGGTTAGGCTGCCGCCTGACGTGAGCCCTGACGACTTGATCTTCCTGGTGAACGGTAGACCAGCGAAACCTTCAGACACTGTTAAACCTGGCGACGTAGTCTCGGTTATGCCCCACATAAGCGGCGGCTGACCTGGCAGGAGACCCGAATTTATCCCGGGAGCACCCCTAGAACCGCCTGGCGGGGTGTCCGGGCATAGTGAAAGGTTGGAGCGGTAAGTTCCTATGGGTCGATCTCACGAGGGGCGAGTCCAAGA
>WAOS01000043.1 GCA_015521185.1 Desulfurococcales archaeon
GTATTTGCTGTGGAAGCCGGCTAGCATAATTATGTCGGCAGTAAGACCCGGAAATTCGCCTGGGGGATTCCTCGTTGTCCTGCCTCGACGGTCGAGTTTCGGCTGAGGCCTGCAGGCTTGTGGTGAGCCCGGAGGAGGCCGCCCGGAAGCTTCTCAGGCTCGTGGGAGATCAGAGACTCATCGGTATGGGGACGAGCGGGTTCGGAAGCGTGGGGTACCCCAAGGTCTTCCCAGTCGAGCTCGCAAGGCTCCTCGAGGGGACTCAGAGGCTAGTAGTCCTGACCGGCGCGAGCGCCTACGCCATGGATGGCGTGCTCGCAGAGAAGAGAGCAGTAGCCCGCAGGTATCCCTACCAGAATAACCCTACCTTGAGGAAGCTGATCAATAGCGGGATAGTGCAGTTCATGGATTACCACCTGGGCGAGTGGCCCTCTCTCGTCGAGAGTGGCTGGCTCTATAGGTGGCTACCCCACGGGCTCGACGTTGCCGTGGTAGAGGCTAGCACGGTCACTAACGAGGGCTTCGTGCCTACCGCTAGTGTCGGGGCGGTTCCCGCATGGGTGGAAAGGGCTAGGTGGGTAGTGGTAGAGGTCAACATGGACTCCAGCCCTACTCTCCACGGGGTCCACGACATTTACAGGCCCCGCCCGGGAGAGCCTGTGCCTATTAGGAGCGTTACTGACCGGGTCGGGGAGCCTATCGTGCGCGTCCCGAGGGAGAAGATTCTCGCCATTGTTGAGAGCAGGGGGATAGATCACGGGGGAGAACCGGCTGAGCCCGGCGAGGTGGAGAGGAAGATAGCTGAGAACCTCCTCGAGTTTCTCCAGGGCGAGGTCCAAGCGGGGAGGCTCCCAAGGAATCTCTACCCGCTGGAGAGCGGGGTCGGCACGGTGAACGATGCTGTCTTCAAGAGCCTCAGCGAGGCCGGCCTAAGGGGGCTCCGAGCCTGGACTGAGGTCGTTCAGGACAGCCTACTAGAGCTCTACACTGAGGGGATCATGACTGGCCTCTCCTGCACTAGCTTAATGCTGACCCCGAGAAACCTGGAGAGGCTGTACTCAGGCGAGATAGACCTCTCGGGGATCGTGCTGCGCCCCCAAGATATTACTAATAATATAGAAGTTATAAGGAGGCTGAGAGTCATAGCTGTTAACACTGCAGTCGAGATGGATATCTATGGTAACGTGAATAGCACCCACGTGCTGGGCAGGAGGCTGATAAACGGTATAGGCGGTAGCGGGGACTACGCGAGGGGCTCCTTCCTAAGCATATTCATAGCGCCAAGCACCAGGAAGGGAGGACGTATATCGAGCATCGTGCCTATGGTGAGCCACGTCGACACTCCCGACCACGATGTTGACGTTATCGTGACGGAGCAGGGAGTATGCGACCTCCGCGGGCTCAGCCCGCGCGAGAAGGCAAGGCTCATTATAGATAGTTGCGCCCACCCCGACTATGCTCCCCTGCTAGAGAAGTACTACAGACTATCCCTAGAGAGAGGCGGCCACATCCCTCACCGCCTAGAGCTAGCTTACGCCTTCCACAGGGCTCTGGAGGAGCATGGTGATATGCGTATGGCCGAACTATAGCATTCATAACATTTCTGTGGATAACAGTTATCTGGTTCGGCCCTCCCCTGAACTACTCGCGGAGAGACCCTCCACTTGGGAGGATATAGTCTTTGGGGTGTATTCTAGATGGTATTCGACAAGCTTGGGAGGTTCGCCGGTAAGATAGCCAAAGGCGCGGGCGGGGGAGAACTCGAGGTTATAAAGTGGCCCGAGCATCTCGACCCCGAGTCGTATGTTGCGTGGCGCTATCCTAAGACTGACATTAAGATGGGCAGTGTGGTCATAGTTGACGAGGGGCAGAAGGCCCTCTTCTTCCGCGACGGCAAGCTTATGGGGGTCCTCGATAGTGGGAGGCACGTCCTAGACACTCAGAATGTGCCCTTCCTCCACGGCCTTGTCTCCGAACTCTACGGCGAGACAATATTCAAGGCAAGCATTGTATTCGTGAACCTGCGCCAGTACATGGCTAGCATAGCGGACCGCCAATACGTAGATTACATAGGGGTTAGCATAGTCTACAAGATAACTTATTACTTCAAGGTGGACGAGAGCAAGCTTGAGCTGTTCTATGTGAGACTCATGGGTGCCGACAGCGAGCTAACTAAGGACGACATCGCCCGGAAGATAGCCCCGTTCATTAAGAGGAGCATAGTGGAGCTGCTAGCCGAATACGCCACCGAGCAGGCTAGGCAGGGCAGGATCGTGCAGAACCTTATCGACTTCACACAGCTACTGTCGGAGTTCGGCGAGACTAGTAAGGCGTCGATCGCGAGGCGAGTCAACGAGCAGTTCGGCATACAAATAGTCGATATTCAGGTAGAGCAGATTGATGTTGCCCCCGAGGACAAGCAGATACTGCAGATGAGCGGGCCCAGAGCCTTTGCCGCTATGTATCAGAGGGACTGGACTGGGAGGGAGAAGATTGCGGAGAGCCTTTCCAAGTCGCCTAGCGCGGGAGTCGTCGCACCTTTCATGATGTTCCCCTGGATGATGTACCCTCCAATGCCTCCCCAGCAGCCGCCCCCTCAGCAGCCATACCAGGCTAGGCCCCCACAGGGCCAGCCCGCCCAGCAAGCACCCTACCAGCCACCGCCGGGCTACCCGGTAGCCGCGAGCCCCTACCAGCCGCCCCAGACTCCGCAGGCCCAGATGGCCAGATGCCCGTACTGTGGGAGGGAGATTCCCCTGTTCGCCCCCGTCTGCCCGCACTGCGCTAGGCCGATAAGGTGGTGTCCGGACGGCAGGCCGGTCCGGGAGGATCAGCAGTGCTAGCTCAGCAGTGGAGGGTGGGGGTGCGGGGTTGGCAGGTGGCGAGGTAACAGGTATAGGCTACAGGTGCCAGTACTGTGGTCAGCCGCTAGACGTTACTCCCGAGACCATTGTAGCGGTTTGCAAGTACTGTGGGAGGCCTAACTGGCTTGTGGGGGCGCTCGGCTACCCCATTGTTCTTGTTCCCGGAAGGTCTCGGGGGTTGGACCGGATTTTCTACAGGTATATCGAGAGCGACCCCGACATGCGCAGGCTCCGGGAGAAGGTGCATCTCCGCTCGATTAGCCTCGTGTACGTGCCTCTCTACACGATTCACGCTATCGCGAGCGGCTCTGCGTGGGGCGAGGCGGAGGTTCACCTCACGAAGCTTGAGGTCCGGACCGTTAACGGCAAGACCGAGACCAGGATTAAGCATAGAACCGTGAGCGTAACCGTCTCGGAGGAGTACTCCCTCAGCCACGACATAGATCTCGTCGCGAGGAGGAGCTACGAGACAAGGATTGTCGACCCGCTCGTGAGATACTACCGGAAAAAGGGGAGGCCCTACGAGAGTCTTGGGAGGCCTCTCGAGAGCGTTAACTGGGAGGAGGTTAAGGGTGATGTTCTAGCGGCTGAGATACACCCTGACGAGGCCAAGTCATATGCTAGGGATGAGGCCTGCGATAGGAGCTACGAGATAGTCAAGAAAGCGCTCGAGTCCAAGGCGAAGGACAGAGCCGTAGACCTGTCTCCTCCCGGATACGTCCCTGTCTCGGTCGACTGGATGGTGCTGAGGATTCCGTGCAAGGCAGAGGTGACGGATATGAGCCCTCTAGTACTCCTCCCCATGGTCGAGGCTGTCTATACGTACGAGGGAAAGGTTTACCGGACCGTCTTCGCGGGGTGGGACGGGTCGCGTGTCTACGGAGAGGAGCCCATGCTCGCCCAGCAGAGGCTAGCGATGTTCGGGGGCGGCGCAGTGCTTAGCGGCCTCCTGTCTGGAGGGGGCCTTGTGACCCTCCTAATGTCAGGCCTCTCCGGCCTGGAGAGAGCGATAGGAGCCCTAGGAGTCCTGGCTGGAATGGCCGCCTCATACTATCTCGCGAGGATCTCGCTGAGAGACGTTAGGGTGGAGGAGGTGAAGTAGGGGGTTGGCCGGGAAGACAGTCCGGTGCCCATACTGCGGGCAGACATTCAGCGTCCCGGAGACTGTTCCCGTAGCCGTCTGCCCCTACTGCGGGACGGCCGTGTGGCTCGGGACGGGGGAGGTATTCCGGGAGCACTATATGTACCCGGTCCGCCACGAGTACAACAGCGCGTACAAGATAGCGATAGGTGTCGCCTCGAGGCAGTACGAGGCGCCGGAGAGGCTCGAGCTAGACGCTAGCCCCAGCGCTGGCATGCTCCACTTCGTCCCCCTATATCTCTACAGGGTGAGGGTCCGGGCTGAATGCCCGGGCAACCCGGAAGCGGGCCTGGAGGAGTCGTGGGAGAACAGGCTCGCAACTAGTAGGCCGCCGAGGGGTCTCCCCCAGTCGTACAGGTTTCCGACGCGTGGGAGAAGGTTTTTCGAGCCTAAGACCCTGGAGAGGGGGAAGTACTACCAGCCCGACGTGGACCCTAAGAGTCTCATCCCAGAGGTGAGCGCTAGGGCATCCGCCAAGGCCCTGAGGGAGGCTTTCAACTGGTGCGCGAAGCCGGAGATCGTGGACGAGACAGTGTGGCAGGGCATAGTGCACTACCCCTTCTGGGAGGTCCGCTACTTGTACAGGGGAGAAGAGTACTATGCCCTCGTCGATGCTGCCGGCGGCTGGGTGGTCTACCTTGAGTACCCGGTCGG
Source organism: Desulfurococcales archaeon (assembly GCA_015521185.1). Lineage (GTDB taxonomy): Archaea > Thermoproteota > Thermoprotei_A > Sulfolobales > Acidilobaceae > S143-63. Next base: position 4,660 of record WAOS01000043.1, read on the forward strand.
CTCGGCGAAGAGGGCTACCCTCATGGCGGCA
>WAOS01000044.1 GCA_015521185.1 Desulfurococcales archaeon
ATCCACAACATTACTGTAAGCGGAAAGATCCCGGTTCTCACCGGGGCCTCAGTAAGCGGTGATAGATTGCTAGTTGTGGGCTACGTCCCCGGCGGAGGGAAGGCCCCGGATAGGGGGTTGGTGAGGCTGGGCCCTAGCCAGTGGATAATGGTCTCCCCCGAGAGGGCGGACCGGTCCCTCAGAGTACACGCCGTGGAAACCAGCAATGGCCGCCCCCGCCTCGTAGTAGAGATAGTGGGACGCGAGACCCAGATCCTCGAGATGCGCGGAGAAGAGCCGGGACCGTCGGTATCACTCTCCACCCTCGCCCCCTACATCCTTCGAGGAGTCCGCTCGGGCCCCGGCTACTTTGTGATCACCGGAGAGCTCTTCCTCCACGAGAACGGGGAGACCGTGAGAGCTAAGACCGCATACATTATAAGCTCCATAGCAAGATTCTCCCTAGCAAGAAGCCCGACCGACGCCGTCCTAATAACTAGGTCTGGCAGTGCGATCTCCACGAGCCGGCTCACGAACGCGTCTGAGACTGTCACCCCTATACAGGATAGTCTCCCTGTTAGGAGCTACACGCTAGACCGGACCGACGAGCCCCTGAGCAATGCCAATGGTAGCGCTAAGGTTTACGGGGTATACGTTGACAGAGCAATACTCCTCTGCGCGCTCGCCGCTGTAACAAGCGCCTACACAATACCCGTGGTGGCAGCGGTTGCAAGCTACAACAATGTTAATGGTGGAGGTCGGCGCGCCTGACGGAGCCCCGTGTCACCCTGCCCCGGGCTCTCGGGGCTGTCCACGGGGTGAGGCCCCGCCAACCAAAGCATATCGTGGCCGGGGGGTCTTAACGGTTCCGCTCCCTAGGCGATCACTCCAGCGATCAAGGCTATGAAAGGTATGAGTGATACGTCTACTATGCTGGTCATTATCGGCAACACAATATTGTCCGGGTCGAACCCGAGCCTCGTAGCCGCCCAGGAGAGCATCAGCGCTACAGGTGCTAGTAGGAGGAACAGGCCCACCCAGGTTATTGACACAGCCTTTATGAGCGGTAGGAACTCTATGTGGCCGTAGGCTATTCTCCCCGTCATGTATCCTATGGTGCTGAGAACAGTTATGGCTGGAGTGCTCGCTACTAGCACCTCGGCCGCCACAACCGGGGCTCTGGCCAGGGCTCCCGGGAAGCCGTGGAGGTGCGAGAGAGTGGTTGTCCTGCTCGTGAACACGCTCACCGCCGCCCCAACGTCCTCCATCATGCTGGGGACTAGGTGGAGTATGGTGAGGGAGAGGAGGAGGTCCGTGTACCTAGCGTAGAAGCCTCCCGTGAGGCTCTCGAGCATCCCTACGACCAGGAGGCCTAGGAGGCTCTCCCCTAGGATCCTCCTATCCTCGGGCCTGGACAGGGCGACAGCGAAAGCCACCTTCAAGCTGAAATATAGGGCCAGGACCGTTAGAATGCTGTCTGCAAGCCTCCCGTGACCCACGAACACCGCGGCTATAACTAGGCTTGGGACAGTGCTCGCGTCGCCGAGAACCGTGAGGATAGGGGCCACGTAGTTGTCGGGGTTAAGGTTTCTCCGGAACCCCACGACAACTATTATCACTGTTAGGGGTAGCAGCGCTCCAATTGCGATCAACGAGCTTATGACTGCCGTAGGTAGCGCCTCCCTCGCGGGGGACCTGCTGATCGCGCTGATCACTAGCCCGCCGAAGGCGGCGCTAAGGAGGGCTAGGCTGACGGTCCGCCCCGTCTCGCTCCTAAGTATCTCGCGGGCCCGGGGAGGGTAGAGGCCCAGGTAGAGCCTGCTGGTAACCCTGCTGGCCATGCTCGTCATAACCCCTCCCCTGAGGGCGGCCAGCACGGGCAGGAGCGCCAGCAGGTACTTCTCGCGCACGAGCGTGACTAGGAATACGCTCATTAGAAGAGTGTTGAGCGCGTCGCCAGCGTTAGCTCCTAGGAGGCCTCCAGCTATTTCCATGACCCTGCGCGCTGAGGCCCTTGGAAGATGTAGTCTCGGAATTTTTCCGCCCCTCCAGGCCCGGCTAGCACTACATTCTCTCCGGCGCGTCTATCCCTAGGAGCTCTAGGCCCCGCGCTAATGCCTCCCGGACCAGGGCTACTAGGAGGGCCTTACAGTGCTTCGCGCCCTCATCGGGCTCGTGCAGCACGCTGTCCTCCTGGTACCAGCTGTTGAACAGGTCGGCCAGGCCTATGAGGTAGACGGCGAGTATCTCGGGCGCGAGATCGTCAGCGGCCTTCGCGGCCGTGAGGGGCATGCGGAGAGCCAGCACGAGGAGCCTCCTCCTCTTCCCAGACGAGCAGGCGGACGGGTCTATGACGCTATAGTTTATGCCTCCAAGCTTCCTCAGTATGCTCGACGCCCTAGCATGAGTATACTGCAGGTAGGGGCCGCTGTTCGCGGTGAGGTCTAGGGCCTTCTCGGGGTCGAACACTATCGGCTTCGGAGCGCTCACCTGCACGAGGCGGAACCTAACGGCTGCCCGCGCTATCTTCTCAGCAGTCTCCTCCACCCACTCCTCGCTGGCCCCCGGGTTGCGGGCTCTAACCTCCTCGGCCGCCCTATTCTTCAGGCCGTCCAGGATATCGTCAAGCTTTACTAGAACCCCCTTCCTACCGCTCATCCTCTCTCCCGGGAGGGAGACAAGCTCGTAGTCGTAGTGAATAGTGTTGACCGCCTCCCGCACGTATCCGAGAGCCGCGAGGGCCAAACGGAGCTGGAGCTGGCTGAGCCTCTGATCGGCCCCGATAACGTTATACACGCGGTCCGCCCCCGTGACCTCGAACTTGTACAGCGTATACGCCATGTCCCTCGTGACGTAGAGGGTGGTGCCATCGCTCCTCCTGAGTATGAGCGGGGGGACCTCGAGGGCTCTGGGAAGCTTGATTCTGGCCGCAAGCTCCGGATCGGTTAGGAGCCTCTCCTTTATGAACCTGGGAAGATCTAGGGCCTCAGCACCCTTGTATACCGTATAGTAGGGGCTACGCCTGGCCTCCTCGAGTATCCTCCCCACTCTGCTACTCCAAACCATATCGCTCTCCCAATCCCACGCGTCGAACTCGACTCTCATCCTGGCGAGAGTCTTCCGGAACCCCTCTAGGACGGCCTCAACCATTCGGCGGATAAGCCTCTTCTCCTCCTCCCTCCCCAGCTCGTAGTTCCTCATTATCCTGCTGATCTCGGCCTCCGGGTCCTCCATGGACCATACCGTGTTCACAATCCTGTCGAAGTAGCCTGCTGGATCCCTGTCCTTGAGATCAACGAGGTAGGGGAGGAGGCTCTCAACCTTCTCAGTGTTCCCCTCATGCTTGGCCTTTATGATGTCGACGGAGAGGTGCGTGACCGCGTATATCCAGCCGACCAGGTCATCGCCCTTAACACCCAGCCTCCGCGCCTCCTCCACGGGGTCGATACCGAGTATTCTAACGCCTAGAGCGGCGACCGCTACCTGCTTGCCTACGTCGTCCACGTAGAACCTCGTGTTCACCCTATGCCCTCTAGCGCGGAGGAGCCTGGCCAGCGTGTCGCCCAGGCTCATGTTCCTCGCGTGCCCCATGTGCATGGGGTGTATCGGGTTTGCACTGGTATGCTCTACCACGAGGGTGAGGGGCTCCTTGGTCTTAGGGACCTCCAGCGCCGAGCCGGTCCGCCTGTAGAGGCTCGATACCTCCTCGACTAGTCGGCGCGCGTCTAGCTTCACATTAATATAGCCAGGCCCGGCGACGCTTACGCTAGCATAATCTATCCCCCTACTCTTGAGGGCTTCCTCCAGCTCGGCGGCCAGCCTCTCCGGGTCGACACCCTTCCTCCTATACCTTATCGCGGGGAACGACACGTCGCCGTGCTCCTCCCGGGGTATCTGTAGGAGGTACAGAACCTTCAGCTCGTCCTCTCCCACTCTCCTCGCTATCTCCTCGACCAGTGCCTCGATCAGCCTAGTGTATGGGTCCAATCGCCGCACCCCTCCCTATTGCCGCGTGGCGACCCACTAGTTAATGTATACGGGCGAAATACTGACACCACTTATAACTCTGCCAGGCGGGCCATACTGGGTTATATGGAGATTGTGGGGTGTAGTAGTGTGAGCGCTAACCTACCTATAAGGAGAATTGACAAGTATACCTGGATGATCCCGAAGGGGGCCCAGCCCTGCATGAGGGTCCCCAGCATAATCTATGCGGACGAGTTCCTCCTCGAGAAGATGAAGCAGGACCTAACCCTAAAGCAGGCGGCTAACGTCGCGTGCCTCCACGGCATACAGAAGTACAGCATCGTCATGCCGGACGGCCACCAGGGCTACGGGTTCCCAATCGGTGGCGTAGCAGCTATGAGCATAGAGGAGAACGGCGTGATAAGCCCTGGAGGCGTGGGCTACGATATTAACTGCGGAGTAAGGCTCATCCGGACCGACCTCACAGAGGAGGAGGTACGCCCCAGGATCAAGGAGCTCGTTGACACGCTCTACCACAACGTGCCCAGCGGGCTGGGGAGCACCGGAAAGATTAGGCTGAGCATAGAGGAGCTAGACCACGTCCTAAACGAGGGAGTCTACTGGGCAATACGAAAGGGCTATGGGTGGAGCGAGGACCCCGAGTACCTAGAGGAGCACGGTAGCTGGAGCCTCGCAGACGCTAGCAAGGTTAGCAGGCGCGCGAAGGAGAGGGGCAGGGCACAGCTAGGGACCCTCGGAAGCGGAAACCACTTCCTAGAGGTCCAGGTGGTCGACAAGATATTTAACGAGAAGATAGCTAAGGTCCTAGGCCTATTCGAGGGCCAGGTAACAGTTATGATCCACACGGGCAGCAGGGGCCTAGGTCACCAGGTGGCAAGCGACTATCTTCAGATAATGGAGCGGGCCATGAGGAAGTACGGCACCATACCTCCGGACAGGGAGCTCGCGAGCGTGCCCTTCAACACTCCGGAGGCCCAGGACTACGTGAGAGCAATGGCCGCCGCGGCCAACTTCGCCTGGACGAACAGGCAGCTCATAACCCACTGGACCAGGGAGAGCTTCCGCCAGGTCTTCCACCGCGACCCCGACACGCTGGGGATGAGGATAGTGTACGATGTCGCCCACAACATAGCTAAGCTAGAGGAGCACGATGTAGACGGTAAGAGGAAGAAGCTAATAGTCCACAGGAAGGGCGCTACCCGCGCCTTCCCGCCGGGCCACCCAGAGATCCCCAAGGCCTACCAGAGCGTAGGACAGCCAGTGCTCATACCCGGCAGCATGGGCACCGCGAGCTACGTGCTGATCGGCACAACCGAGGGCGCGAAGGCCTGGTACACAGCCCCCCACGGCGCGGGCAGGTGGATGAGCAGGGCCAGGGCGAAGAGGACTAAGAGGTACTACGAGGTCATAGAGGAGCTAGCTAGGAAAGGCATCTACATAAGGGCCAGTAACAAAGCAACCGTAGTGGAGGAGATGCCAGAGGCGTACAAGGACGTCGACCGTGTCGCACGGGTAGCCCACGAGGTAGGAATAGGGAGGCTAGTAGCTAGGCTCCGGCCTATAGGAGTGACTAAGGGCTGACAAAGCCTTTCCCCTACAGCCAGAAGGGCTAGAACCCTTTTTTCCACTCGACCCCTCCTAAGGATGGACTATAGCCCGTATCCCCCGCTCCTGCGGGGGAGAGCCGCAGGCCGGGACGTAGATTACAGCGAACACTACTCCGGCCGCAGCGGCGCCCATGACTAGCCCGTACCTAGCCTCGACTAGTCGGAACGTTATTGTTGCGGCTAGCCATGCGAATATGAAGCAAAGGGTTGCTAGGAGAGCCCTGCTACTATTGTATCCGGGCCTCTGGAGCTGCACCTCGTAGTAGTAAAGTAGGGCCAAGAGTATGGCGGTTAGGCCTACGATGGCCTGGAGAATCTCGAGCACCCTCATCCCCGCAAGCTCGACTATCAGGCTTGCTAGGGGGCTCTTAGGCGCTAGCGCGATGAAAACTATGAATAGCAGGGCCGCGCCCGCCAAGAGCCTGCGCGGCGACCCCAATACTCTCCACCTCTACGTTACGCGCTAGAGCTCCAGCTCTCCCCCAAGAGTTATGAGGCTCTCCAGCGCCTTGTCCCCGGGGTTCCCTATTGGCTTCCTCTGGAGCACACTATCAACTATTATCTTGGCGGCGTGGTGGAGCCTCTCCTCGCCCTGGCTAGACCCTATTGCTTCGAGTATTATCGCGGATGCAGCGTGGCCCAGATCTTCTAGGATGTACTTCGCGTTGAACTCGGCCGTGCTGGGGCTCATCCTGGCGAGGCCGGCCAGCGTGCTCCTTATGCTTTCCAACGCCTTCTCGGCCGTCTGCCTATCGTACGCGTCTCTAGTGAGAGCCTCCATGTCTTGTAGGAAGGGCTCGTGTGCCCTCTTCTTCGCTATGGCCTCGAGCATGTCTAGGGCCTGGATGTTGCTCGTTCCCTCCCAGATAGGAGTGATAAGGGCCTCACGGTGCCACCTCTCGATCATGTACTCGCTTAGGAAGCCTATGCCGCCGAAGAGCTCCATGGCCAGCATGGTTACCCGGGCAGAGTTGTAGGCGGTGATGTTCTTAGCGATATGGGTCATGAGCCTAGCGTAGTGGTACTGGGGCGTGTATGGCGGCGTGTCGCCGCTCGACTTCTCGAAGAGATCGACCGCCTTATGGGTTATAGCCAGGCTCTCCAGGGTTAGTACCTCCATCTCTAGGAGGTCTCTCCGTACGAGCTGGTGATCGATTATTCGCTTGCCGAAGGCTCTCCTGTGTAGCGCGTAGTGGTACGCCTCTAGATACGCTTTCCTGCTTATCCCAACGCTCCCCGCGGCGTTGCTTAGGCGGGATACCATTAGATCCTCTAGCGTGTAGTATATGCCCTTGTCCTTCTCTCCGACTAGGTATGCCTCTGTGTCGACGAATTCGACCTCGCCTGTCGGGACGCTCACAGTCCCGCTCTTCAGCTTGAGCCTCCGCACGTAGAAGTTTAGGCTCCCGTCCTCGCGTAGCCTCGGGACAGCGTAGAGGGCGAGGCCCTTAGCTCCTGGGCGGGCCCCCGGGGGCCTTGCTGTCGCTAGAGCTATGTCGGCTATGCCTGCCCCGCTGCTGAAGTACTTGTACCCGTTGAGAACCCACTTATCGCCTCTGGGCTCTGCACTCGTAGTGTTAGCGCCCAGATCGCTCCCACCCTGTATCTCGGTGAACCATGTAGCCCCCAGCATTACCGGCTTTTCCAGGCCTACAAGGTTCTTGTAGTAGTCGCGGACCTCGGGAGGACCGTACTTTCGGAGCGCATAAGCTGTCTGAATAGTAATCGTGAATATGCACGCCAGGCCGGGATCCCCGATCAAGTTTATCCCAGCATAATGCTCGTGCCAGCTACCACCGGCGAAGGGAGGCTTGTTTACCCCGTAGTCTATCATGAGGCGTTTTACGACCTCCCTCTCCATAGGGTCGAGCCACACCACATCCGCCCGGTAGCCGCGAACGTCCCACATTATGTGCTCGGGCGGGCTCATGCGGTCGACTCTATATGCGGTCTCGTACAGGGTGGAGCCCGCGTACTTGCCCAGAGCGTTCAGGTCGGGGGTTCTCCCGAGGAAATACTTGAGAACATCCTTCAAGTCCCGGTCTAGAGCGTAGTGATTAAGCCCGTAGGCCATAGATAAGTGCTCGGGTCCCTCGAGAGGCACACTCCAACACCTATCAAGAAGGGAGTTGTGAGGACCCCAGCATTTTACATTTACCCGGAAGGACCCCGCCCCGAGCTCCCTCCTTGTTCCGCGCGGGCCAGCAGCATCTCCAGATAGCTCTCCACTATGGGAGGCCCCTCCAGGCCCAGGCTACCCGCAACCTCCTCTACCCTAGAGGTCGTTGGCGCCTCAACTTCCACGAAGCACCCGAGCCCCTCGACCTCGTCCAGCGTAACGAGCGAGTCACCCAGCCGGTAATACCTCCGCCTCTTAACAACGCGGGCCACAGGGGTGAAGCCTAGCCTCTCAAGCACCTGCTCCACCGGTCCGCCCAAGGGGGATAGTATAAGCTCGAGCCTAGCCTTGACCCTGCCCGGCATCTTCGGACCCTTATAGGTGAGACTCTCAACCCTCCCCTGCACGTAGCGTAGCCTCAGTGCCTCGTCAGTAGAGGCGAAGTCTCTGCAGGGATGCTGGTAGTACACGTCTTCCTCGGACCTCGCCCCCAAGAACCTGCCGCCCAGCTCTTCAGCACGAGCTGCAATACTCTCCAGCTCGGCGCAGTCCACCCTATATTTGCCCTCTATCTCGAGGCTTCCGCTAGCGCCGGGCACTTCCATCCCCGCGGGGATAGCGGGTGAGGATTCAATTAAGAGTGGAGGGGAGCTGGGAAACAGGATGCCTGGAACTGGAAAAGGAGCCGGGGCGTCTAGCCCCCGATAGTCATCCTCTTCAGCTCTCTGGCCAGCCTCTCGTACCTCCTGATATCCTCCGGCGTTAGGCTCGGCGGCACCTTCTTGAGTGCCTCCATGAAGTGCTTCATGCTTACTGGGCCTACCTCGAACTTCTCCCTCAGCTTCATCATGACTGCCTCGCGCACAACAGCCTCTATATCGGCGCCCGTGTAGCCCTCAGTCATCTCGGCGAGCTTCTCAAGGTCCACAACATCGTCCTCCTTACACACGCCCTTCTCAACATGCTCCTTCGTACAGAGCGGGACGCGCCTAGTGTGGATCTTGAAGATCTCAAGCCTAGCCTCCTTGTCTGGCGGAGGGACATAGATTATCCTGTCGAACCTGCCAGGCCTTAGCAGGGCCGGGTCTATTATGTCGGGCCTGTTCGTCGCGGCTATAACAACGACGTTCTGGAGCGGGAGTATGCCGTCCATCTCGGTTAGGAGCTGGTTTACGATCCTATCGGTTACCCCGCTATCGTGCCTCAGACCCCTCGCGGGGGCGATGCTGTCTATCTCGTCGAAGAACACTATTGCAGGCGCTACCTGCCTAGCCCTCTCGAAGATCTTGCGTATCGCTTTCTCGCTTTCTCCTACCCACTTGCTGAGTATCTCGGGCCCGCGGACCGCTATGAAGTTCGCACCACTCTCAGTAGCAGCAGCCTTAGCGAGAAGAGTCTTACCAGTACCCGGAGGGCCGAAGAGGAGTACGCCCTTAGGCGGCCGGATACCCATCTGCTCGAATATCTTCGGGTACTTCAGCGGTAGCTCGACAGCCTCACGTATCTCCTGTTTAGCCTCCTTAAGGCCTCCTATGTCGTCCCAGCGGACCTTGGGGACCTCGACGTAGATCTCCCTTATCAGGGTGGGCCTTATCTGCTTCATCGCCTCTAGGAAGTCGCTCATTGTCACGCGTATCTGCTTTATGATATCGGTGGGTATAGTCTCCTTCTCTAGGTCTATCTTCTTCTCCTTTATGAACCTCCTCAGAGCTGCCATCGCGGCCTCCTTTGCCAGGGCTGCCAGGTCGGCGCCAGTATAGCCGTGGGTCATCTCAGCAAGCTTATCAAGGTCTACGACATCGTCCTTGCTACAGAGGCCCTTCTCAGCGTCCTCCTGGGTACACAGGGGCATGTTCCTCGTGTGGACCTTGAG
>WAOS01000045.1 GCA_015521185.1 Desulfurococcales archaeon
AGCGTCAGATGTGTATAAGAGACAGGAGATCATGAGTACCAGCGGCCCACTCCCGCTCAGGGAGGAGCTTGCCGCCCTCCTTAGGAGGGGGGTCGCCTACCACCACGCGGGCCTATCGAGCGAGCAGAGGAGGATCATAGAGGACGCGTTCAGACGCGGGGGAGTGGCAGTCCTCCACGCGACCCCCACTCTTGCCGCAGGCGTCAACCTCCCGGCTAGGCTGGTCGTGATCGAGGAGTACTACAGGTTTGAGGATGGGATGAGGAGGCCCATACCAGTCTTCGAGTACAAGCAGCTCTCAGGGAGGGCCGGTCGGCCCGGCTACGACGATGAGGGGCTGAGCGTTATAGTCGCGGCCCGGTCCGACTCTCCGGAGGAGGTTGCATCCTACTATATTCTCGGGCCCGTGGAGGAGGTTAGGAGCAGGCTGGGCTCTCCGAGGGGGCTGAGGCACGCTCTGCTGAGCCTGCTGACGAGGGGCCCGGCTAGTATAGAGTCTATCGAGTCTTTCCTAGGCGCGACTCTCCAGAGCAGACAGGACCCTCACGGATCCCTGGATAGGAAGGCTAGGAGGGCCCTGTCCACGCTTGCGGAGTGGGGCCTAGTAGAGGAGCGCGGCAGCATGTACTCACTCACAGTGCTCGGCATGGAAATAGCCCGCCTCTACCTCGATCCTGAGAGCGTGCCCATTCTTGAGAGGCTATCCTCTAGGGCTAGGAGCAGTAGTGATGAGGTCCTGCTCTACATAGTTGCTAGCATGCCCGACACTCCTAGGCTCAGGGCGGCTAGGAGGGAGCAGGAGAGGCTCGTTGACCTCGTCATCGAGAGGTATCCTGACATTCTTGACCTTGTAGACGCTTTCGGGCCGGAGGAGGCGAGCATTGTAAAGACTATGCATCTCCTGCACCTCTGGATCATGGAGGAGACTGAGGACAAGATTCTGCAGGAGACCGGCGCGGGCCCGGGTGATGTGAGGAGCATAACCGAGACTGCCAGCTGGGTCTCCTCCTCCCTCTCGAGGATCGCCCCCCTAGTTGGGGCGGCCGGGCTTAGCGATAGCTTCCGCCTAATCTCGCAGAGGCTCAAATACGGTGTTAAGCCTGAGCTCCTACCCCTCGTCTCAATACCTGAAGTGGGGAGGGTCAGGGCTAGGCGCCTCTACGATGCAGGGTTTAGGACTCTTCATGACCTCGCGCGCGCCAGCCCGGAGGAGCTCCTACGGATCCAGGGGCTCGGCCCCTCCACGGTCCGCTCCATACTTGAGACCCTGGGGAGATCCGAAGAGGCCGGCAGGCTGGAGGGGTTAAAGGAGCCTAGGAGGGGGAGAGGGCTTGAAGCATTCCTCGACCTGTAGCCTGTTCTCCGCGACAACAACGCCCTGCTCCTCTACGAACCTTATGAGCCTCCTAACCGCCTGCCTATTCCAGACTATCTCCTCCGGGTAGACAACCCCCTTAGGGAGCTGGCCTTCCGCAACTAGGAGGGCCGTGCCGACTTGGAAGCTGCTCGTGCTAAGGCTTACAGCGCTGATACCGTTGGAGGGCGTGACGACGCTATTGTAGACTATGCAGTCCTCCCCCTTCACGCCAACGACCTTGAGAACCACTAGATCGTCCTCCACCGGGAGGTTGTGCTCGAGAACCTTTGCCAGGCATAGCCTCGGCTTTACGGGACACCCCTCCACGCTGTGAGGCCTATCGCTGAGCATCCCCACCCTATAGAGGAGCCTCATAATGTCATAGTGACCGGGCCAGCGCAGAGTATACTCGACCATAGTCCTCACTTTCCCGCTGAGGGTCTTCAGGAGGCTCCTAAGACCGTCCGTAGGCACATATTCGAGCGTCCCCACAGCCTCCACGTAGAGGAAGCCGGGAGGCGCCTCGAGAGGCATAACCTCCGCCCTCCTCCCCTCCCATAGGAAGCGGGCAGGCCTCACGTACTCGTCTAGCAGGTCCTCCAGGCTCCAGACCGGGACTATGCCGAGAGGTATCTTCTCGCTCCTACTAATGCTCCCGACGAAGACATAGATATTTTCGGCGCCAGTCTCGTGAAGAGCCCTAGCAGAGAGCAAGTTGGAAAGCCCCGGGGCAACCCCCGCGTCAACAACAGCCGTCACCCCCATCTTCTCCGCGACAGGCCTAATCTCCTCCGGATCCTCGCGGAAGAAGCTCACATCGACAACATTATACCCGGCAGCGACGAGACCCTTCAACCCCTCAAAACCGACCGCGCCCGGAAGCGCGAGCAAAACAACGTCAGCGCCCCCATACTTATCAATCAGCCTAGGATTAGCAACTATATCGCCCGGGTAAGCCTCCAAGCCCAAGCGCCTAGCAGCCTCAACACTCTCCAGCGTAATACTAATCCCGAAGGCCTCATAGCCGAGGCGGCGGAGGAGGAGCAGGCTAATGAGCCCTATCCGGCCAAGCCCAGCTACAGCGAACCTTGGCAAACCGGGGACACCAAGATCCTATCCGGAACAGCACGATAAAATAAGCAAAACCCGCCCCGACGCCGCAAACAAATAAAACACCTGCGAACAACAACACCCCCAAACGAGAGCGGCCGTCGTCTAGCCTGGACTAGGACGCCGGCCTCCCAAGCCGGCGATCCCGGGTTCAAATCCCGGCGGCCGCACCACTCTTCACAATACTCTAAATTAATACTCGGAGGGCCCCATAGTGGTAGCTACACAAGGTAACTACACAAAAAAGTACTCAGACAATAATATTAGGAAGAGAGGCGAGAATGAGTCTAGCAGAAATAATCCAACAGGTTAATGAAGGCAGGCTCAAAATTATCAAGATTAGGCACAACAAAAAAACAGAGAGTTTTACGCTAGCAGGGGGAGCGAGCTCCCCAAGCGATATGAAATTGTGTCGGTTGAGCCCGGACTAGTAATCTACAGAATTGGTAGTGGGAATAAGAAAGCTTGGACCCCGGGAGGGGAGTCTACTATAAAGTCCCAGTGATAGCAAAGCTGAAGGAGCGATATGCGATCGCAGAGCTCCACGGCGATCTTGTTTACCTCTATATTGCCTAGATTTTTATAAGATTTATATTTATTATAATAAGTTCATTCCCTGTCTCTTATACACATCTCCG